>CAYXPG010000010.1:0-18301 GCA_964467205.1 uncultured Pirellulales bacterium
GTCTGGTAGTCCCATTCCATTGCGTTGTTATAGGCACCCGGCACGACCGTGCACCACTTGGCATTGACACGCTTGGCCACTTCCACGGCATCGGTCATTCGTTTTACGAGCATTTGGCGGATGGATTTGCTGTTGGCGACAAAGATTTTCTTTTTAAAGTCACCGTAAGCAACGAAAACACCCATAGTCATACCGAGGCGACTCATCTGGCTCGCAATTTTTTCCTGCATTTCCTTCGGCCGCCTCATCATCCCGTTATCTTCCATCGCGGTAAAACCCATCTCCGCCATAAACTTGAGCTGGTCGATAAGGTCACTGCCGGCGTGATTTTTGAACATTCCGAAATGTGGAGCATACTTGAGTTTGAACTTTCCTTTTTTCGCTGACTTCTCGACATTCTTTCCTTCAGTTTTCGATGCCATCGTTGAAACCGCCACTGCCGCCGCCGCAGCGGCACCTATGAAACCCCGCCGAGAAATTTTTTCCGTCTGCTGATGAAAATTCTTTATGTTCTCATTCATCTTAATACTCCTCAATAATTCGAACCGACTGATTTTATGGTTTTACTTATACATCAGGTCAAACTTATTATGTTTTTTTGGCTGAGCCGTGAACAATGACAAACTCTGCGGACTTTTTAAAGCCGGCCCAAAACAAGCGCCACAACAATCAGGACTACACAGGCAGGAAGCAGGAGCTTTAAGCTTTTCTGAACTGAAGAGCCCTTTGCCAGATTACCAATTGCCTTTGGCACAATAACGGCACCAAGCAAACCAACCGCGAAGATGATGCCGAATACGCTGCTGAAATTCTCAGGGTGCTTGTAGTAGGTAACTCCTACAATTGTGGGAAAACACGGTGCAAAAGCCAGGCCTGCACAAACAGCCAGAGCACTTGTCCAAATGGCCCGGCTCTTTGTCATTGCAAGTATAACCAGTGCAGCGACCAGAGCGGCGGCAGCAATAAACCAGCTTCCATAAACTGTAATCATCTCTATCTGGCTCGCAATTAATCGGCCGACCATCATAGCTACAGCAAAAATCGAAAGCATCCGCTGTGAGGTGGCATCGACCGCTGCGCCATCCAGCGAGGAAAAGTCCCTGCTGATAATCTCTTTAGCATACGGCGGAAGCCAGTTACAAAATGACGCCTCCAGACTGATGTAGCAAAAGAGCGCTAATGCAGCGAACAGTACAGCCGGCTGGGAAAGCAGCGCAAAGGCGTCTGAAAGCACAAAGCCGGCCTTAATTGGGGGATACTCTGCCATAACAGCAAAAATAACAGGTACCAACACAATAACCGCCAGCACCGAAATGGCATTTTCATACGAAATTTTCCTGAAAAGGAAGCTGACAATAAAAGGCGTTGTAAAAAGGCCGAGACAGAAGAAGGCATTACCCAGATTGCTGGCGGCAGCCGGGTTTTCACCGCCGAACAAAATTTTCGGAATTAGCGTGTTGCCGACCGTGTTCAAAGCCATCGCTCCAAAACCCAGCAAGAGACAAGGCAAAAACACCACCGCATAAGTTTTGCAGCGTGCAAGTGTGAAAATGCAAATAGCTGTTACAACAAAGCCGAATATTGCAACGGGTCTATAGCCAATCTTATCCACGACCACACCGACAATCAGCGAGGCAATTAAACAGGTCAACATAAACGCTGAAATGAGCGAGCCAAACTTTCCCTGGTCAATCTTCAGCCGGGGTATAAGCTTAACGCTGATTGAGCCAAGCAGCGAGAAACACATTCCTAACCCAAACACACATAACAAAGCTACAACTTTCTCCATTTTAAGCACTCCTTCATAAATTAAATGTAATGCCCAATTGTTAGTGTCTCTAAGGCTATCCTATTTGTCAAGTTATTTACCATAAACAGCAATTTCAACGAATCGTGTTTCCTCCTCAGCGGCTCCGCCGTTGGTGTAAACCCGCACGTACCGCGTTTCTGTGCCGTTATTGTCGGCGCCGCGGGCATCGACAATCTCACCCCACCAGCGGGCATAATATGCCGTATCACTGCCCTCGCCCAGGCCGGCAGAGTTGTCGTGGTCGTTGTTAAAGAGCACTCTGACGTTCTCAGTGAAGCCGGCATCGTCTGCAAGCTGAACTATCACATCATTGTATATAACGGGGTTTTTGTAATAGTGCCAGATAACAACGGCATAGATTGTGTGCACTGTGCCCAGGTCAATCTGGACCCACTGCGGCCCCGGGTCCAGCTCTACGTAGTCAAATTCATCGCTTTTCTTGCTGCCGTCGGTAATTTGTTCCAGCTCACCAATAATCGGCTCATCTTCCATACTGCAGGTTACAGGTTTTCCCAATGCCAGGTTGGTCAGCCCGGGCGGGACCATAAACGGCGGGCGCTGGATTTCCTCGCGCAGGTGCGGGGGACTGGCCAGATGCCTCGGATAACCGGGTGTAGCGCGTGTTACGGCGTCAGGTTCAATGCCAAGGTCAAGCTCATCCAGCGCAATTCCACCCGCAAGAAACTGTGCAATGGTCATGTTTATGATTTTGATGACCGAATAAGTGGTCTTGGATGCACCGGTAATGCCCTGAACCACGTTTGGTCCTTTTTCGGTTGAACTTACGACCAGGCCGGACATACCTTTTGTCATAAGCGGCCTGTTGGAGAACTGGCTCAGCCACTGCGGCGATGCAATCAGTCCGCCCAGGCCGGGCGTCTCATTTTGCTGATAAATCCGCAGTGCTAGAATTTTGTTACCGGCGGGGACGATTGCCAATACACCCTTAATCAGGCCGTATCTGCCGCGGCCGATTACTTCCAGAGCGTAGCCGATGAGTCTGCCGTCGCGGCGACCTTCGTAAACTTCCATTTGGCCCACTTTTGCGATGGTGACAAACCGGTTGTAAGTATCAACGATTTGGCTGTGATTCAAAGCTTCATCCCCCAGCCCCAACGCCGTTACAATAGCGCGAATCCTGTCAAAGTCCTCGTTTGCGGCGATACGTTTTTCCCAGTGGGTATTTGCAAAGGTAAGGACAGTTGCGCAAAAGCAGCTCAAAACAACTGTGAAGCAAACTGTATATAATTTACCCTTCTTCACGCTCGTTCCTTTTACTATTATTTAACCGCGAGAGTGCGTCAATGGTTGGTGCAAAGAGATTACCAATCAAAACAGCCGACATCATCCCTTCGGTGTAGTTGGAGAAGCACCGCATCATCACAGCCACCGAACCGATTAACAGGCCATAAAGCCATTTGCCGGTCTTGGTATTTGGAGAGCAGGCCGGGTCACAGGCCAGGAAACATGCACCGTAGAGGAAGCCATCGACGGCCATCATTTGCAGGGGTGTATCAAAGGGCAAACGCCCCACTATATCAAGGTTGAGGCCCAAAGAAGTACCAGCTACGAAAATGCCGGCCAAAACAAGCCAGTTTGCCGGTCGGGCAATTATCATCGCTGCGGCCCCGAGTAATATTACAGCGGAGCAAATGAGCCAGGCATCGGGAGGATTGAAATCAAGCATCGAGGCAAAATAGCTTCCCTTGACGATTTGAGGATAACTAAACATCAAAAAACCCTTTGCCACCAATACGGGACAAAAAATATGATGGCCGGTTCCGCCAAAGATTTCCTTGCCGAAGAAAGCTCCGAAGGCGGCGCCGACAGCAACCATCCAGAGCGGAATTTGTGGGGGCAGGATTAAGACCAAAAGAACTGCAAAGACCAGAGCCCCGCCGCCGATGGTTTTTCTGCGAATCAAACCAAAGGCAATTTCCACAGCTGCTATAGCTGAAAAAGCTGTGGCAACCATAGCGAGAATACGCGGTCCAAAATAATATACGGCAAGCGCCAGAGACGGCAGAGCGGCGAGTAAAGAGGCGAGCAAATAGCGCCTGATGTCCCGGCCGCTCGGCAAATACGGCGCCGGTGCCGGTCGAAGACCATCAGTGATGGCCAAACGCTTTAATGTCGCTAATATCATATTCATACCATTTTTAGAATTCGTCGTAAAAGATTCGGTCTCTGGAAATATCTTTTTCATCGAGCACTTTCAACGTGGCCTCTACCATCAGCGGCGGGCCGCATAAAAACACCTGCCTCCTGCCGCCTGCTTCGAGATGTTTCGCTACGCTTTGATGGATAAAGCCCGTTTCACCCTTCCACTGCGGCGAATGCTTCGGCTCAGAGAGGGCGTAATGCATTTGGAAATTCGGCATCTGACTGGCGAGCTGCTGAAATTCCTCCATATACATCACATCCTCCATCGTACGGACACCAAAGAACAATCGGCATTTGCGATGAGGTGACACTTCATAAATGTGGCGAATGAGCGAGCGCATCGGTGCTATGCCGCAGCCGCCGGCAACACAAATCAGCTCTGTTTCGACATTGTCATCCAGAACAAACTCGCCGTATGGGCCGGTAAACGTAAGCTCCTGGTCAATCTCGACATTGTGCAGATATGTTGAGCCAAGCCCACCGGGGATAAGACGGACTACGAGCTCGATTTCACTTTTCCTGCCGGGCGGGGAACAGACAGAGTAAGCCCGGACGGTCAGCTCATCTGTCGATGGCACCTCTACCTGAATATACTGGCCGGGGTGAAAAACAATCTCTTCCGGTTCGATTAGCTCCAGGAGAATTTCCCGCGTGTCAAGTGTAAGCATCTTTGCGGCAGTAACGACAGCGCGAAACTGCTGGATATTAAAGTAATCCGGGTGGATATGAAGGACAAGAGCCTGCTTGACTTTGACCTGGCAGGCCAGACGAGTATCGGCGGCGATTTCGGCTTTGCTAAGAAACGGCAGCTCGGTCGGCAGAACAGGTCCGCCGCCATCTAATACATTCACCTTGCAAAAACCGCACGTGCCCTGTCCGCCGCAGGCCGAGGGAATGAAAATTCGCTGCTCATACAGCGCATTCAAAAGAGTACAACCGCCATCAACGATGAATGGCTCCCGTTCATTGACGGTAATCCGGCAAGGCCCGTAATCGGCCAGAAACCTGTCGGCAATCAGCAGTAAAGCCGACAATGAGCCGCCAAGTAACGACAAAACCAGTATTGCATAAATATATGTCATAATTGCTTTGGTGTTACAGGTCCGCAACGCCGGCAAATCCCATAAATGCCATAGCCATCAGGCCGGTAATAATCAAAATGATACCGAGGCCCTGCAGCGGCCTGGGAATATCTGCGTGCTCAAGGCGCCGGCGGAGACCGGCCATCAGGCATATCGCAAGCAGCCAACCCAAGCCGGAGCCAAGTGCATAAGCAGCCGTCTGCACCAGACCAAAATGACGGTCAGGGTCTATCATTAACAGGTTCACGCCAAGGATGGCACAATTGACGGTGATAAGCGGCAGGAAAATACCGAGGTTGTAATAAAGCAGCGGGCTGAACCGTTCGATAACCATCTCCACCAACTGCACGAAGCCGGCGATAACCATAATGAGAACGAGAAACGTAAGGTATGTCAGGTCAACAGCACAAAGCGGCGCGTCCCTGACCAGCACACCATAATAGATGCCGTAATTTAGCACGGCTGTACAGAATGTTACAAACGTTACCGATATACCCATACCAAATGCGGTGCGCAAATTCCGGGAAATCGCAATGAAGGAGCACATCCCGAGAAACTTTGACAGAAGTATGTTATTGGTGAGAATTGCTGCCAGAAAAATGACAGCTACACCGGTGATGGAAAATTCGGGCATAGTCAATGTGCCTCCGGATGTTCTGCGGCCTGTATTCCGGGCCAAACAGCACTAACGACCCAAACGACAATTCCCATCGCCAGAAACGCTCCCGGAGCGGCACCAATAAGCCTGACGGGCAGAAAGCTCTGGCCCATAATATTGTATCCGAGAAAGGTGCCGTTTCCGAGCGGCTCGCGAATTATGGAAATTGTCAGCAGAACCAGGGCATAACCGGCGGCACTTCCAAGACCGTCGAGAAACGACATAACCGGGCCGTTCCGCATCGCATAACCTTCGCAACGGCCAAGTATGAGACAGTTTGTGATAATCAGGCCAACATAGGGCCCCAACGCCTTGCTCATATCGAACCACCACGCCCGCAGGAACAGATGCACCACAATCACGAGCATAGAAATAATCAGCATTTGTACAATCAGACGAACACGGTGCGGCGTGACGTTGCGCAAAAGTGAAACCGATAACGTGCTTAATGATGCGACGAAAAGCAGCGCGGCACCCATTACCAATGTCGTAGACACATAGCCGGTTACTGCCAGCGCCGAACAGATACCAAGAGACTGACAGAGTATCGGATTCTGTGGTCCAATACCGTCTTTGACGGGCTGAATAAGATTTTTACGTGTGCAACTTACTTTACTACATGCCATAGCCATTATTCTCGGTTTCGAGCAGTATTATTGTCGCTAAACTTTGTAATCCTCAGGTTTAAAACGTAATTTGCAGTCGGACTCGACTGTCGGGACAACCTTCAGCACCGATACAGCCGTCGGATAAGCCACTTCGGGCGGGCAGGTTAGTTTACTCTTATCGTGGGCACGGACGGCCTCGAAGAAATTCTCCAGATGCCACTGATGAATGTTCTTTTGTTCGCACAGAGCCATTGCCTTTGCGGCAGCCGGACTTTTTTTCGCAAGGGCCTTGTCCAAGGGCACAGCCTGATGTCCGCTGCGTTCGATTCGCTCAACTGCAGCCATCCACTGGGGCACTTCGCTTCCGGGCTCAGGAACATAATAGCACTTTTTCTGATTCTCGGAAATCGTCAGTGTTCCCTTATCACCGCTGAAACGCTCGAAATAACCTCCGAAGCTGTTAGTGTTGAGAACCTGATAAAATGCCCGTACCGAGCCGGACTTTCCCTTATACCTGTAAAGGTATTCGTAAATCGCCATAACATCTTCATACCACTGCCGGTCCTGGTAGTAATCGGCGCCGCCGACGGCGGTGACAGAGGCCGGGTCCGTATGTAAGAACCAACTGAAAATGTCAATCTGGTGACTTCCGAGGTCGGCTATCGGTCCGGCGGAGAATTTTCGATACCACCGCCAATTGCGAAAATGGTCCATCGTGTCATAACCATATTTTTTGAGGACGTCGGGTGGAATCTCATATTTCTTCGGCCACTTTAACCTGGGCTGGACGGCACGGTTCCACTGGCCGTAGCAGTTAGTCAGCCGCCCACAAATTCCATCCTTGTCGATAAGTTCCAGTGCATATCGATAGATAGGGTTGCTGCGCCGCTGATGACCAATCTGGAGGAACTTTCCGGTCTGCCTTGCGGCAAGGGCCATCTGGCGGGCACCGTCAAGGGTATTGGACATTTCTTTTTCACAATATACGTGCAGGCCTGCTTTTAGGCAGGCGACAGTATGCTCGGAATGAACCCAGTCGGGCGTGGCAATGATTGCAGCGTCGAGGTCTTTTTCCTTTTCCAGCATTTCACGATAGTCGGTATAAACATTGGCCTGATGCTTGTATGCCTTGAGGCGCCTGCCGGCATATCGCTGACTGTAAGACCAGATGTCACATACCGCCTTGAACCGGACGCCCGGAATCTTCAGGCAGTCTCTGATAAGGACCCTGCCCTGAGTGCCTGCTCCGATAAGGGCAATATTCAAATCATCCGGTTTGGAATCTTCTGCCTGAGCAAAAGATTTCGGCGCCAAAACAAGCCCTGCCCCTATTGCAGCGGTAGAGCGTATAAAGCTGCGTCTGTCTATTCCTTTTTTATTAGTCATTTTTGCTCCTGTCAAAAACAGAGACTTAACAAATACAACCTGAGATTATTACGGCAGTTCCAGAAGCCAAATGTTTCGGTACTGCACACGATTGCCATGGGCCTGCAAAAACACTGGGCCGGTTCCGCTTTCATTTTTACCAAGGGAAGCGGTTGTCGGTCTCGGCAATTCGATATTATCATGTATTTTGACACCGTTGTGTAATACGGTCAAGCGGGCGTTTTTGATTTTTGCCCCGGCACTGTCAAAACGCGCCGAGTGAAAAGTAATATCATAACTCTGCCACTGCATCGGGACAGCGCACATATTTACACGGGGCACTGCGACTTTGTAAACTCCGCCGCACTCGTTGTCGGCGCCTTCGAGGCCGTAGCTGTCAAGTATCTGTACTTCATATCGGCCCATCAGATACACGCCGCTGTTGCCGCGTTTTTGTCCGCGTGCCTTCGGCATAAAGGGCGTGCGAAATTCCAGATGCAGTTCGATGTCGGTAAATTCCTTTCTGGTTATAATTGAGCCGGCGCCAGGCTCAACTTCCATCGCGCCATTGACAAGTTTCCATTTTACCGGGCCTGATTTTTTTGGATGCCTCCACTCATCAAAGTTGCTGCCATCGAACAGCACTACAGCGCCCTTTGGCGGTTTCTGCCCCAGTGTCGGCGAAAGTCTTTCTATCCGATGCATCTCGAAGCGACCGTTAACCTGTCCTTTATAGTGAGCCCGAAACTTCTCGCCGCTTAGAGTACCTTCTCCGCCATAGAGTCCGTCATCAGCCGTATAGACGAATTTGTCCCCCTCCAGCACTCCGTCTAAGACGTGCATAGGTTTTTTTCGTGTATCAAATTCCTCTAATGTAAGAACTCGATACTTACCGTCCCCCAGCGCTATCGCCTGTGCCACAAAGTCAAATTTTTCCCCGTCATCAGCTTCGCCGCTCCCTTCCCAGTCCCCCATAAAAGGGTCGATACTCCTGCCGTAAGGCATCCTGTGGACGACCATCTCTTTTCCCTGCTGTATGGGTCTGCCGTCTGCGGGGGCTGTACAGGAAGAAACAGCCAAAAGCAAAAATAATGCCGGGAGACCGGCGAAAATCTTACAACTGTTTATAAACAAACGACATTCCCTTTTTGAAAACATTAGCTGTTCACTTTCTTGCAACATTTTTAACTATTTAATCCTGTCGAGCACCCTTTGTGCCTTCTTGCGGCGTGAATCATCTGTTGTAATCTCCAGGACCTTCTTCATAATTTTTTTGCTTTTTTCAGGGTATTTTTTGTATGTGGAGCCGGCGATTTTAATCACGGCTGCTTCAGCTTCGGGCTGCAGGGCAGCATCATCCAGGGACTCAGCGGCCATCTCCAGGGCAGGTAACGACTTGTTCTTTGTCAGGGCGGCCAGTACCAATTTCTTTTCGCTCGCTCGCGATGTTAGGTTCATCGCCCGGCGGTAGAGTTCTATTTTCTCTTTGTCAGAACCATCTACAACTTCAACGAGGCGAATAAATCCCCGCAGCGCCAGGGTCTGGTGCGTTTTGTCATCGGAGCTCTGTGCAATTTTCTGCAGGTCAGCCATTGGTTCGGCTGTGGGCCAATCCGACAGGGCGCGAATGGCCGCAGTCTGCAGCTCTCGAACATCGTCCTTTAATGCCCCCCTCAATACGCCAAGAGCATTACTGTCGCCGATTTTACCCAACACACTCAGCAGCGAACACTTGACCTTAACATCCTTAATAGAGCTTAACACATTCAATACCTCTCCGGCCCGGGCGTTCAAATCAGTAATTTTGCCGGAGACAGCAACGACCGTTTTTTCGGCTTCTTTGCGCTCAGCTTCAGTTTGTACATCTACCAAAAGCTTGACCAGCTCAGGCAAATGCTTCGGTTCGGCAATCACCTTTAAGGCCTTTAGTGATTCCAGGCGAACTTCACGGGCGGGAACTTTTGCGTTTCTAAATAAAATCTCTGTGGCGGTATATATTCTGCGCTGTTGTATGCCGCGTATCACTTCAACTTTAACCTTTGGGTCGGACTTTAGTATTAGTGACGATACGGCCCTATTAATCTCCGGGCCGCGTAATGAATACAGACTATTTCTGGCGGCTTTTTGTTCTTCGCCGGCTGTGCTCGCCGCTATCTGTACCAGCAGGCCAACGGTCGAGGCATCGCCAAGTTTCCCAAGAGCATCCAAAGCAGCTATACGAACGGATGGGTCGGCGCTTTTTGCTGCATCTGCGACAGCGGGCAAAGCAATTGGGTCGCCTTTGCCGGCCAGGGCCGAGAGCAACTGCACCTGTGCGGCTGATGAAAGCTTCGGCAGTTGGGCCACTACAGCTTTGAGGAACTGTGCTCCTTCTATTTCCCTGACAAGAGGGATGGCGATGGCCTGCATTGCCGGTTCATTCGACTTGAGAACATCGATAATAATCGCAGGTGCTTTTTCCCGGTCTGTATTGACCATACCCTGCAGTGCGGCACCACGAATCGGCGTTGGCTCGGCTGCAGCGTACAACTGCTGATAAATATCCAAGGCCCTTTTATTTTGTCCTGCAACACTTAACCGCCGTGCACATTGAAGCAGAGCAGCCAAAACCCCCTGCCGCACTTTGCCGGTGGTTTTTTCTTTTGCCTGTGTCAATGCTTTAGCGGCCTCGGTGTCGGCAATTTGACCCAAAGCCGCCGCAGCGGCGGCAGCTATTGTCGAGTTTGAATTGTAAATCAAGCGACTTAAAGCAGGAACGGATTTAACATCACGGCGCTGTCCCAACGTTGTGATTATGCCCGCCTTCATATTACCGTTTGTGCCGGCCAAAGCGCTGCGCAGCGCTTTGTCAACTGCCGCCGATGGTATGCGCTCCAGGGCATAACGGGCCATATCCGAAGTATCCGGGTTGGTCAACATTGCAGCTAACGTTGGTACAGCCTGTTCGCTGCCAATGACACTGAGCTTACGGCAGATAAACTGCTTTGCCGCCGGGGTAGAATCCGATTGGAGAACAGTCAGAAGCTGTTTCTCAATTTCTTTGAGCTGCTTAGGGCTATCATAAGCACTATCTATAAAATCGGACAAATCGGTAAGCGGTCTGCGACTTTGGCCATAATCATATTTGGCAATCTTCGCCAACAACTCCTCCAGTTGCTTTTGAGTAATGGGTGTAGTGTCAGCAGGCAAATCACCCAGGGCAAACTGAATGCCGTCGAGATAATGCTGCAGTATTGCCGGGTTCCAGGTAATATGGTGATTATGTCCCAGCGAGCAATAGAACAATCGGCCTTTTCCATAGCTTTTGACCCAACTGATACCGATGTCTGTATCGTCAGGCGTAATGCCTTTGGCGGTGCGGGTTTTCTCGTCGGTCATATCGAGACTCATAAGGACCCGCTGTTTAACGCGAGAATATAATGGCGGCTTCGTTCGATAAATCTCGTCACTTAGCTTAAAGTCCTTACCATTAAATGCAGCGGTAAGGGGATGCCTCGGGTCATCGATCTTAATCGCCCAGGTGCCTCTGGCCCTCCAGGGGTGGCCGCAGAACTGTCCGCCCATCATTTCAGCTGCTTCCGGCCAAGTGTAAAAATTGTCCGTGGCGGCGTGGATGCCGACAATCCCCTTGCCGCCTTTGATAAAAGTCATCAAGGTCTCCCGTTGAGCCGGCCCAAATTCCAGCTTGGTGGTGTTATTGAAGCAGACAGCGTCAAACTGGTTGAGATTCTCTGCTTCGAACATATCCATATCGTCGCTTATCACCGCTTCATACGCACCTGTCTTTTGTCCCATTATGACAAGAGCTTTGTCCCAATATGGAATTGAGGTGTGTTTGAAACCTTTGCACAAATTAAAAACCAGCAGCTTTCTTGGCTTAGCTGGTTTGACAGTTGTTTTTGTGGGCACAGCGTTTTTTATTTTTTCAAGTTCAGCATCAGAGACCGCATATAACTCAGTCGCAAAAACAGCACATAAAATAAACAATGCCGTTAAAAACGTCAATTTTGTCCACAATTTCATTGTTTTTCCCTTTCTTTTTTGACTTATTCTTCTTTTTTTCTACAAATGCCACGGGCTTCGCATTGGCCGTGACAGTAAACGGGCTGCTTCGTCGTCATTGATAAATTGTTCGTTCTGTGGGTCCCATTTGAGTTTGCGTCCGGTGAGCATGGCGATTTCACCCAACAGAGCTACGCTGATAGAGCGATGGGCAACCTCAACGGGAGCGACAGGTTTCTGACGGCTTTTGACGCAATTCAGAAAATCCTGCTTGTGGTCCCGACTTTTGTACAGGCGAATCTCGTCGGGGCCGATGACCTCTTTTAATATACTTTCGGGCTGTGCCCAAATCCCGCTTCGTTTAACGTAGAGCCAGCCTTTTTCACCGTACCATTTTGCACCCATCGAAATCGGTTTACTGCGGTCATGGTCTGAGTTTGAAATATTCATTATCAAACCATTGGCATATTTGCATTTAATCTTATACTCGATGGGGACATTGTATAGTCCATCACGTGGAAAGAGGCCTTTGCCCTCGATTTCGACCGGGCCGGTATATTCGAGTCCGAGACCCCAGTGGGCGATGTCAATGTGATGGCCTGCCCAGTCGGTAAGCTCGCCGCCGGAATAATCCATAATCCAACGCCAATCCCAGTGACAGCTTCCACGTCCGAAATCACAAAATGGTCTCCAGGGCGCCGGCCCCAGCCACATATCCCAGTCCAGCTCTTCCGGAACAGGCAACGGGGGTTGTGGGTCGCAACTTTGGCCGGTCGGCAGCCCCACATCAACCCTGTGGACTTTGCCCAGCCGTCCGTTGCGGACCAGTTCGCAGGCGTAATGAAAGTTTCTGCTGGAGCGCTGCTGACTGCCGGTCTGCCATACTACGCCGTATCTTTTGACCGCATCGCAGATGGCCCGCCCCTCGACAATAGTACGAGCCAGTGGCTTTTGGCCATGAATGTCTAGGCCGGCCCGTACAGCAGCAATAGCGATAATCCCATGCCACTGGTCAGGCAGAGCAAGACAAACTGCGTCCAAATCACCGCGCGCAATCAAATCTCTAAAATCAAGATATGTCCTGCAGTCATTGTTTTGATATTTGGTATTGACGATTTGTTTGGCCCTGTTACGATGTTTGCGGTCAACGTCACAGACAGCCGCCATTTGCACTTCGCTTTTGTTTAGAAAGCCTTTCATATCATTTGTGCCCTGGCTGCCGACGCCGATTGCTCCGGTAACGATTCGATTGCTCGGTGCGATGGTTCCGGCCTTACCTAATGCTGAAGACCGAATCAGATACGGAAACCCTATCGCCCCTACAGCCGTTCCAGCGGCCCTTTTCAGAAACCGCCGTCGATTAATGCTCTTATTTTTCATAATCAACAAAACTCCTAAACTACAACCTGCTGTTACTTATCCAGTCTAATCTTCCAAGACTTTGATTTTTATGTTTCGATACCAAATGTCCTGTCCGTGGTCCTGAAACCCAAAGCGGCCTACTCGCGGCATATCCTTATATGCTGTTTTGAATTTGTTTTTTGTCCCATCCGGGTTCTTGTGCGGCTGCGTCCACAAATCCAGATTCATATCGATTATCTGCTCGTTGTTCATCACCACATATATTCGGTTTTGTTTGGCCGCTATCGTCATCCGGTTCCACCGGCCGGTTTTCTTTGTGACATTTCTGCTCGGTGAGAGGCAGTCGTAAATTGCCCCGCAGGAACCGTGCCTGGAACCATCGGCACTGTCATGAATCTGGACTTCAATAGCCGTCTGCACGTAATTTGCGATATCTCCTGTGCGAATGAAAACGCCGCTGTTGCTGTTCTTGGCGACCTTAAATTCCAAATCGAGTATGAAATCTCCGTACCTTTGCTTCGTCCAGATGCTGCCGCCGCCTTTGCGTGTTAACAGCCCGTCCTGCATCACCCAACTGTCCGGCTTAAATATACAGTTTGACAAATCTTCTGTCAACAGCTCACGCCAGCCGGTCGGCTTCAACTCGTGTGCCACTTTATTAAAGTATTCAACACACCCGTGTATCTCAGGTACAGAGTTTTCCCAATGATATTCGTATTCAACAGAAAACACACCTTTGAAGTTTTGACGGTCAAGCTCGGCCAATACATCCTTGATATTGCCTTTTCCTGTTCCCCAGGGTACATCGTGAGCCTTGCGTTCTGCGAATTCGTTTAAGTCATTAAGATGCAGGCTGATGATACGGCCTTCAAGTTTTTTCAGCGCCTCGGCGGGATTGACGCCCGAGCGCATCCAGTGGCCGGTATCGGCACAGGCGCCAATCCACTTGCTGCGCCCTTTACACACCGCCAATATATTATCCGGATTCCAGTAGCGTGTGGGCTTAGGATGATTGTGGATTGCCACCTTTATTTTGTACTCCTCGCACAGCCTTTCTATTAAATCAAATGCCCCGCTTTTCGGCTCGGACACAATCGTCTCAATACCCATATCCTTTGCAAAATCAAATACCTTTCGGCAGGCCTCTTCATTGTTTGGCAAAGACACCACTCCGTAATTGACCAGCTTTATTCCTGCATCTTTTAGCTTTTGTTTGACCTCTTTGCGAATTTCGGCCGGCATATTATGGCTGAAAGTTACGTTGGGTTTTTCTCTGCTTAGTTTCTGTTTCGGATATGCCTCTATCCAGTCCAGCCCCAAAGATGCTGTTTTGTCCACCGCCTCGTAAAATGAAAACTTCCTAAAGGTATAGGCCTGTGTCCCCAGGCGCCATCCGTCATAAGCATCGGTTGCCGGATGATGCTTTAGTGGTATTAATTGGGTTTGTGCCCAACTGTTTGAAAACATAACTATCAGCAAAAATAAAACCGAAACAGATTTTACCCTGTTATCCATTTCTTTACTCTCATCCAATCAAATTCCATATTTTGCACATCAGCCCTGAACCTTTGATTACAGACTCCATCCATCTCGATATGGCCGGTTAATGTATTTGTTGGCCTCATCCACATTTGTAACCTTCATATTTTCACCGTCCCAATCCAGTTTTTTGCCCGAACGAATGGCAATATTCCCGACCAAAACTGTTTCTGTCAAAGGCCCGGCGTAGTCGAAGTTTGAGCAGGCTTTTTTGCCGCTCTTGCAGGCCCTTATCCAATCCTCTTCGTGACTGCCGACTATCCGGCCGATAGACTTTTTCGGCAGCCTTTTTTTGTATTCTTCCATCTTTGCTTCGGGGATGAGGCGTGGACTTTTACCGTAACAGCCGCACATTATTTTGCCCTTGTCACCAATAAAGAGACAGCCGCCATCCTTATTACCCATCCGGCGCCCCTCTTCAAGCTCCCCTGGCCGGGCAGGCATCAGACCGCCGTCGTACCAGTTGAGCTTAACCGCCGGCATACCAGAGCGGGCAGGAAACAGGTAACGAACTATAGAGGCCAACGGTGCGCTTTCTGACTTGATATCTTCCGAGCAAATTGTGTTTGTCGAGCTGGCTTCGACACTAATAGGATAACCCAGCTCAAGTGCCCAGAAAGGCACATCCATTATATGGCAGCCCATATCCCCCAAAACACCTGTTCCGAAATCCCATCGGCCTCGCCATTTGAACGGCAGATAAATCGGGTTATAAGGGCGAAACGGCGCCGGCCCGAGCCATAAATCCCAATCCAGCGTGGACGGCACCGGAGATGTCTCCTCTGGTCTGCTGACGCCCTGCGGCCACCATCCTACCGGTCTGTTGGTCCAGCAGTGAACCTCACGAACCGGACCAATTGCGCCGTCCCGTATCCATTCCTTTATCAGGCGTATTCCCTCGCCGGAATGTCCCTGGTTGCCCATCTGCGTAGCGACCTTGTACCGGCGAGCCGCCTCGGTCAGCTTGCGAGCTTCATAAACCGAATGCGTCAGAGGCTTTTGGAGGTACACATGCTTGCCCATTTCCATTGCCATCATTGCAATTACTGCGTGTGTGTGGTCGGGCGTGGCAATTATTACCGCATCGATGTCCTTTTGTTTTTCGAGCATCCTGCGATAATCACGGTATTTTTTTGCCCCGGGGTGTCGCTCGAATACCTTACCAGCATATTCTTCATCTACATCGCACAGCGCTACGATGTTTTCACCATCGGCGTCTTCAATTTTAAATTCACCGGTCTTGTCCTTTTTGAGACCGGCCGCCCGGGCAAGGTTACCTTTGCCAACACCGCCGATACCGATACCTGCAACATTGAGTTTTTCACTCGGCGGAGTATAACCTCTCCCTCCCAAAACATATCGAGGGACAATCGTAAATGCGCCCAGCGCCGCAGCCGTACCGCTGAGAAACTGGCGGCGATTAATCTTTTTCTTTTGTGTCATTATTCAGCCACTCCTGAAATTCTCAACCTCAACGAAGTTGAAAATGTGGTTTCTCCACCAAATTATTTATCAAATGCTGCATCGAAGGCAATCTGTGACGGCTTAAAATCAACCTTCTTAACAAACTCGCACGCTTCTTTGGCCCCGTGCTCGCGGTCCATACCGCTGTCTTCCCATTCGACCGACAGTGGTCCGGCATAACCTATTTTATTTAATGTCCTGACTATCTCTTCGAAATTAACTCCGCCATGCCCCAATGAGCGAAAGTCCCAGCCTCTGCCCGGTTTGCCAAAATTAAGGTGAGAGGCAAGGATTCCGCCTCTGCCGTTCAACTGCAGAGCCGCATCTTTCATATGCACGTGATAGATACGGTCTGAAAACTCGTTGAGAAAGCATACCGGGTCAACCATCTGCCAGTACAAATGGCTGGGGTCGAAGTTAAAACCAAAAGTCTCTCGTCTGCCAATGGCCTTGAGCGCGCGCTCAGCCGTGATAATATCAAATGCAATTTCAGTCGGATGCACTTCCAGCGCGAATTTAACGCCGCAATCGTCAAAAACATCCAATATCGGATTCCACATCTCGGCGAAATAAGCGAAACCTTCATCAATCATCTCATCGCTTACCGGCGGGAAACTATATAACATATGCCAAATCGAAGAGCCGGTAAAACCATTAACCACTTTTACGCCCAGGTTCTTTGCCGCCCGCGCGGTGTTCTTCATCGTCTCGACTGCCCAGGTGCGTTTCTTTTCGGCGTTGCCTGCACAATCAGCAGGAGCAAAGGCGTCACTTCGAGAATCGTTATTCAAATCGCAAACCAACTGCCCTGCCAGGTGATGGCTGACGGCGAAAACCGCAAGGTTATTCTTTTTCAGTATATCCAACTGTTTTTGACAATAACTTTTATCGGCAGCGGCCCTTTCAACATCCACATGGTCGCCCCAGCAGGCCAGCTCCAACCCGTCATATCCCCAGCCGGCTGCCTTGGAAGCCAATTCTTTCAGCGGCAAATCCGCCCACTGGCCGGTAAAAAGCGTTACCTTTCTGCCCATTTTATTTCTCCTTCGTTTGTTAGGATTTCATTTTAGTCCATTTTTGTTTGCTTTTCGTGCTGGCTAAAACCGTCTCTATAAAAAGCATTCCCCTGACGCCATCATTAACATTCGGAAAGTCCAGTGCCGGCTTATCCGGTTTTGTTCTGGTTATTCTGGCGCCGACGGTATCGGCGAAGTTACAGTAGATATTGGCGAACGCCTCGATGAAGGCTTCCGGATGACCGGAAGGCAGGCGGGTGGCACGTGCGGCAGCAGGACTCTTCGCCCCTACGTAATCGTTACCGCGTCCCCAAACCTGCACCGGCCCGTCTGGAACTTTAACATACAAATAATTCGGACGCTCCTGGTGCCATTCGAGTGCCTTTTCTTCGCCGTAAATCCAGATAGCCAGGCCGTTCTCTTCACCAATGGAAATCTGGCTGGCATGTAAAATCCCTCTTGCGCCATTACTAAACCGAAGTAGGCAGTTGCCGTCATCCTCCAGCCGACGGCCTTTAACAAAGGTGGTCAGGTCAGCACATACCTGCCTGATTTTCAGCCCGGTGATGTATTCCGCCAGATTCTCGGCGTGTGTGCCGATGTCGCCGATACAGCCGGATGCGCCGCTTTGTTTTGGGTCAGTCCGCCAGGCGGCCTGCTTTTGACCGGTCCGCTCCAGAGGCGCCGACAACCAGCCCTGCGGATACTGTACTACAATCTTGCGAATTTTACCAAGCTCTCCGTTACGGGCCATATCGCGGGCCAGCTTGACCATCGGGTAACCCGTGTAATTGTGCATCAGTGCGAACACCCTGCGGGACTTTTTGACTATTTTCTGCAATGCCTTTGCCTCTTTGACGTTAAAAGTCATAGGTTTTTCACACATCACGTGAAAGCCGGCTCGTAGAAAATCTCTTGCGATGGGGAAATGCCAGTTGTTGGGGGTTGTGATTGAGACGAAATCTATTCTTTGGTCAGGGGGCAGCTTCAACTCACGTTCTATCATTTCCTCGTAGTTACGATAAACACGTTTTGAGTTGAGATATAGCTCTCTGCCCATTTGTTTCGATTTTCGAGGATTGATATCAAAAGCACCGGCCGCTAATTCGATTTCTCCATCCATCCGTGACGCTTTTCGATGCACCTCGCCGATGAATGCTCCGGGCCCGCCGCCAACCATTCCCATTTTCAGTTTACGCTCAAGTTTCATATCCACTCCTTTCAACAGAAAA
>CAYXPG010000010.1:18401-23627 GCA_964467205.1 uncultured Pirellulales bacterium
AAAATCCAATTGCCGCCGGTGAAAAATCCTTGCACCTTTCATCCAAAATTCGTATAATCACCAATGAGATGAGAGATCCTCCAAAGATTAACGAAAAAATATGCGTAGCGAAAATCAACAGTTTCATTTGAGTGAAGTCCCACACCAATTAGGCTACTGCCGTAATTTGGTGCGGGGGCAACGAAAAAAAACGATTCATTTGTTTAATTGAGCAAAATAAATATTAACGGAGAGCAATTGTAATGAAAATCTTGGACTTAATTGAGCGTAAAGCTGTGCCAGAGCCCTGGGATGAGGGGGATAATATTCCCTGGAGTGAGCCTGGGTTTAGTGAAAGGATGCTTACTGAGCATTTATCTCAGGCTCACGATTTGGCCAGCAGGCGATTTGAGGCCATCGATACGCATATTGAATGGATTCATCAGAAATTACTGGAGGGTAGACAGTCTAAGGTACTTAATCTTGGTTGTGGGCCGGGTTTTTATACCAGCCGATTGGCAAAACTGGGACATAAGTGTGTCGGTATCGATTATTCGCCCGCCTCGATTAAATATGCTCCCGAACAGGCCGGCAAAGAAAAACTAAGCTGTGAGTATTTGCATGAAGATATACGCAAAGCTGACTTCGGCACCGGGTTCGACCTGGCAATGCTCATATTCGGCGAATTAAACGTTTTTCGGCCTGCAGACGCAAAAACTATTCTAAAAAAAGCTAACCATGCTCTTGTAGGGAACGGAATCCTACTTCTTGAACCACATTCTTTTGGTGCGGTTAAGAGCATTGGCGAGCAGCCATCCTCTTGGTATTCCGCAAAGTCGGGACTTTTTTCAGATAAGCCTCACATTTGCCTTGAGGAAAGTTTCTGGGATTCTAACAGCAGTACCGCGACAAAGCGATATTTCATAATCGATGCATCAACCAGTAATGTAACCCGTCATGCAACAACTTATCAGGCCTATACAGACCAGCAGTACCGCAGTTTACTTAAAGAATGTGGCTTTGAAGCGATAGAATTTTATCCATCGCTGGGAGAAGCTAAGGAAAAATATCAGAACGATTTGATTGCGATAGTTGCAAGAAAAGAATTGGAGAATTAATTAAAATGAATAAAGAACAATACCTGTCAGTATTAAGAAATCTTTATACGAAACTGCAGGTGGAAACGATGACCCGTTATGCAAAAGCTGGAATTCTTAATGAAATAGAAAAGGAAAAAAGGATATTATCATTGGCTTCAGGTGAAAATAATGCTCAAATGCTTGGGGTGACAAAACAAGAAGAAGCCTTCACAAAACCGGCATCAATTGTCGATTGTGCGTCATGGGAGATTTCCAGTAATGGGAATGGTTTAATTGCAGTATGTGTTGGTTGTAAACTGGCCGCAATGTGTAAAAAACTTGAAACACCATCCCCCTGTCGCATGTACTGCCTGAACGGGATAGAAGGGATGACAAAAGCTTTGAAACCGGAATCGCTATTTATTGTAAAATCCACACTTTGGTCGGGAGAAAACTGTACCGTGGAAGTTACTTGGTAACAAATCTGAATTGTCCGCACGATTCAAGAGATACGCTATAAATCTGTGTAAATCCGCGCCCTCTGTGACTATATAATACCCAAACCCGCAATTTCCTTCTGGCTTGCCCAGCCCAGCACCAATTACACCTATAGTTAAATCCGATTGGTGCTGTGGTTTTACTCTTATGCTCCGAGATACAATTCACGAACCACGAGATATGAACTAATTTTTGATTTTTAACTTTTGATTTGCTTCTCGTGTCTTGGTGGCGAGAAATTAATCCTAACAACCCCACGGCTTTCACTTGTTTGGCAGAGAGATTGTTACTGTCGTTCCGCTGCCGACTTTGCTCCTTATATCCAGCGAACCCCCGTTCAGCTCCGTCAGACGAACGGCGTACGCAAGACCCATCCCGCGTTTTCGACCCGCAGGCCTGTAGGAGAAAAACGGCTGGATTGCCTTCTGCAGCGTCTCAAAATCCATCCCGCACCCCGTGTCAATAATTTTAAGTTTCACAGAAGTGCCGGATGCATTATTAACTGCGGCAACCTTGATTGGCCCAGACCCTTCTTCGTATGATTCGAGAGAATTACAAAAAATGTTTGCTATCGCTGAGACAATCTGCGCTGAGTCCACAAAAACGTCCTTAACATCTTCAGCAATCTCAACCTTCACATCCAGTTCTTCTATATTTTGTTTCTGTGCAGCCAGCTGAGAAGCTTCATCAAGGAGCTGCTTGATACTTGTTTTGGTTACCTTTGGCTCCGGCGGAGAGGCAAAACTCATCAGGTCGTTAATAATATGAGATAACTTGTTGGCATTTTCCTGAATCTGCTTCAGGATTGTTTTCTTTTCCGGGTCGGTTTCACTTTCCACAAGTATCTCTGTTCGCCCCGATATTACAGAGAGTGGGTTATTCAATTCATGTGCCGCCCCCGCTGCCACCTCAACCAGATGGGCAATACTGCTCTCTCCTGCCATCACCTTCGGTAGAGTTCCCTGCTCCTGCTCAAGTTTTTCTTCCTCCGGAACGGCTTGTACCTGCTTTGCCGGCTCTTGCTGCTGAGTTATTTGCTGTCCCGGCCGCTCACCTGCTTTTGTTAGTAGTTTGGAGAATTGCTCGGCAAAATGCTGCTGCCTCTGCTGCGCAAGCGCAATATCTAAAACAGCGGCGCCTACGGAAGCAGACCCCCTGAAGTTCTCACGGAATTCTTCCACATCACCCGGATAGCGAAGCTCAAAAATTATCGCTCCGACCGCTTTACCTCCGCTAAGCAAAGGCAAAATCTTGCCCTGGCTCAATTCAAACTCAACGTCTAATTGGTCAAACAGCCACTCAACATGGTCCCCTGCCTCAAGAATCGCAAAATCCTTTGTTATTGATTTGGGTATCGGCTCAGAACCTGCAGGCCATCTGAGGCAAACTTTCTTTGCCTCTAACAGATTTTCTACAACAACTGCTTCAAGAATCTCCGAATTGGCCGATGGCACAATGTACAAACAAACCCTGCCTGTCTGGTAAAACTTCTGCCAGCGAACAGCAAAATCCTGGGCTATTTCAATAGGCGGTTTGGCCGAGTTTGTGCTCAGAAGAAATTCTGTCATAAAATCCAGATGGCTTGAAGTGCTTTGAAGCCGGCGATTTTCCAGAGACAATTTTGTGCTTTCCCGTGCTAAGTGAACAGCGGTGCTGTGAGCGGCCTCGCAATAGTTTTTAACTGCATCAGGCAAATCCAGCCCCAGAACTTTGGACTTTTGTTGAACTTTCTCACCAAGGCCGCTGCGGATTCGCTCTAATTGCTCCTCTGTAATTGCAAGTGATTGGGCAATCTCGTCCGGCAAATCGGCCGTATCGTAACTGCCTGATTGGCCTGGCCCGCATTGCCGCACAATCAAATCAGCCAACCGAACGATTTGGGCGATTGCTGCTTCGGGCATACCTTGAGAAATTGAGCCGGTATTACTGTGGTGAAGCCAGATGGCCAGAATAATTTCTTCAGGGAAATGCCATTTTTGCCCTAACCGTTTGCCGAGGATTGTATGGTCGGTGCCGAGATGTTTTTGCTCGGTGGCCAGCGACGAAGCGCTTTGCGATTTTGCTTCTTCTGCAATTCGGGCCGAGCTTTTTGGCATCACCTCATTCAGAGCAAGCTTGCCGATATCATGCAGCAGACCGGCCGAATAAGCCAACTGTGGATTAATTTGGGGCGAAACTGTTACCGCTAATTCCGCCGCACAGCAGCCAACAGCAAGGCAATGAAGCAAAAGTTCCTTTTCTATAATGGCTTTGTCATTGCCGGATGGCAGAGAAACTTTGATAGAAAAAAAGGCATTGCGAACAACATCTGCCGGCAGTTTATCAAGTGCCCTGTAGAGAAAGAATTTTTCCTCGGCCAAATTTATACCTTCCTGGCCGATGAGCGAAAAGGCCTTGGCTGTTAGGGCTGGGACTGATTCAATTATTTCAGCTAAATCGGAGCTCTTCTGCTCGATGAGCCCGGATAGAATCCTTGCTGCGATTGAAGGAGGTATGGAAAGTGAATCAAGTTGATAAACAGCAAGCTCTACCGCCTGGGTGTCTGCCGCTTCAGCCATTTTGTCCGACATTTACTTGTCCTCGTATGTTGCTGTTTTTTTACTCAGTATGAATCAGTATTAATTCTATATAAAAACACTTTAGGCTCAGCGCTTTCTATAGTAAAACAATTTCCGCAAAATCAGGAAAATCCACGATTAAAAATTACGAGCATAGAGAATTCAGCCTTGGGTCTCAAGAACTGAGTCCACAACCCGGAAAAATACTTGTTTTTTTCTTCTGACTCCTGCCTCCCTAACCTGATGCACATTTACAAAATCGTGCAGTTTGAATTATTTATTTCATTTGTAGAACTTTGGTGATTTTGTCGGTAAGTTCAGCAATATTAAATGGTTTTTTTATGAAATCTTCGGCGCCGGTTTTTAATAGCTGGTCTATTTCATCCCGTTTTATAACGCCGCTGACGATAATTATTTTGATATTTTCGAATTCCGGGTTTTTCTTTATGGTGTGACAGACGACGTTGCCGTTGACGTCAGGCAGCATATAGTCCAGCAGTATCAGGTCGGGCCGGAACTGCTCGGTTGATATTCCCGCTTCATAACCGCTTGCTGCGGTTTCGATTTCGAATCTGCCGTCGCGGACAAGAATGTCCACCATAAGTTCGACGATTTCAGCATCATCATCAACGATAAGCACTTTCTTTTTGCCGGAGTCTAATTTGTCCAGCGGGATGTTGTTCTCCTTCATAAATGCTACTAGGCTGTTACGAGGAATTCTGCGGAACTTTGAGCCGGGCACGCGGAATCCCTCTAATCGGCCGGAATCGAAACATCTGATGATAGTTTGCTGGCTGATCTTGCAAATTTCAGCAGCTTCGCCGGTAGTAAATAAGTCTTTCATTTTATCTAATCCTCTCCGTTAACCAAATCCATTTTACGTAAGGCCTATCTATATTGCCTTTTTGCCCTAATTTAACTATCGGACGATGGAGTTGTCAAGGATAAAAAGTATTGAAAAAGCAGATTTTTGGCAAAAAAAACAATATTTTATGAGACATTGTTAAAATGGAAAGAGTTTGATAAGGATTTTGCGTGCCTGGAGCTTTAAGTAATGAAAATAGCTGGGGAGTTCGTTGTTAGGGGGGCGTTTGGACATTTAGTTTTTAGGA
>CAYXPG010000011.1:0-23421 GCA_964467205.1 uncultured Pirellulales bacterium
TTTCATCCTACCTGTCGTCTCTGGAACAGGGCGATAGCCAGCAAAAGGATGGCCGCTGTGTAGCAAATGGCATAGGAAGCACCGATAAGGACATATTTTAAGGGGACGACACTGCCTTCATAAATTGCGTCGCTTATCCAGAAAATCTGCAAATTCGGCACTAAAAAATAACAAATTTTGGCCCAGAGCTGCGTCTCGGCAAATCTTCCGAATGTCCAATCGCTTATGAGGCCTAACAAAAAAATCCCCACACAGGCCGAAAGTGTAACGACTATATTAAACCGGGATGAAAACGCCACCGCCAAAGCCACAATTATGATTGCAGCAAACAGCAGCAATATCGCTCCATAGATATCCAGGGTGTTTATCCCGTTATTCTGTGGATTAAACTGCCAGTCTCGGTCGATAAAAGATAAAAACACTATGCCGAATGTAGCGAATATGGCGGTTAAGACGATAGCTGCCGAGGAGAATTTCCAATCGTAAACGTAGTTTAAGAAAGCACTTAGCAACAATGTTAGGGAAATGATACTCGCTGCTGCACTTATGACTGTCCAATCGTGCTCATCTGTGACCGATTCAAGAATGCCATGTCTGATTGACATCAGCAGGGCGATTGTACAGATATAATGTGCCAGGACCACCGCCCCGGCCACCCCAAGGAACTTGGCAAAGATGAATATCGGACGCTGGACAGGTTTGCTCAGAACGGTTGTTATGGTCTTATTTTCTATTTCTTCGGCTACGGCCCCTGAGGCGGAAAATATTGCGATGAACAAACTTGTTAAAAACAACGTAGATAACCCTATCTCGCGTAAGAGCTTAGTGTCATCATCCAGTGAATACATTGTCAGCGAGGGACTTACAATAAATAAAAGCAGAGCAGCGACAATAATTATTGCGTAAACCGGCTGTCTTAGTACCTCTGTAAAAGTGTTTTTCGTTATTGTAAAAAGTTTATGCATTGTTTGTGAACCGTTTATCGTATTGCAAAGTAGAACCAGAGTTAATTGTAAGACATAATTTTTTAATGATTGTCTCTATGCTAAAACGGCATTTATTGTTATATTACATAGCCATTGATTTGTAAAGGCCCTGGATACACATTAAAGAAATACTATGTTTGTAATTATTTTGTTCAAAATATAAAGCAGGAAAAAGACTATGAAGATATCTGCCAAGCGAGCTGAATATGTAGCTTTGTTGAGCCTGATTTTGAGCGTAATCTTTTTCATCATTGCTTTGCTGGTAGGTCTGTGGAGCGGTTTTTTCGCTGTTTTTGCTGTTAGCTGGTTTATCCTGCTGTCTGCTTTGATTTCTCTTGTTCTTGTTATCCAATTTCACCAGCGTGCACTTGCCGAACAGGAAAAGCTCGATATGAGTCAGTTAGGCGTTGATGAGCGTTCTTCCACGATTTTTCAGGCCAAAGGTGAACAGGCAGCTCTCTTTGCCGTTGCACAACGACGATTGGGGCTGCTCGAAAAATGGTTCCTTCCGATTTTTTCAACCCTCATTGCCGTTTACCAAACAGGTATCGGATTGTACTTATTTAAGGTGTATTCTGCCACTGCTGAGGTTGAGGCGAAACAGCCATTGATTTGTGCCGTTTGTATGACGGCCATTGCATTCGTCAGTTTTTTAATTTCCCGCTATGCCACAGGTATGTCAGTCCAGTTGGTATGGAAGCCG
This sequence comes from uncultured Pirellulales bacterium, assembly GCA_964467205.1. GTDB lineage: Bacteria > Planctomycetota > Phycisphaerae > Sedimentisphaerales > Anaerobacaceae > CAYXPG01. The sequence goes on from CAYXPG010000011.1 coordinate 1,690, forward strand.
CTAAGGGCCTGCGGCAGCAGTCTTCTTGGTGTTGCTGTTCTGTGCTTTGTGCTGGCCGGCTGCCTGGCGTGGGCACAATTTCAAACCTTTGTGCCGGTAAACGTAATAGGGTGGGTGATTTGTGTGCTGTTTGTCCTGTTGGGTGTTGAAACCGCACTTAATGTTGTCCTGGACATATATCGCCCGAGACTCAAGGACCAATACGGCCGAACTGCCTTTGACAGCAGACTGCTGGGGATAATAAACGAGCCGGGCGGACTGTTCCGTACCGCCGCAGGGGCCATTGATTACCAGTTTGGATTCGAAGTATCTCAAACGTGGTTTTATAAGCTGCTCGAAAAAGCGATTGTACCTCTGATTTTGTTTGCTGCTGTTACGCTCTATTCATTGAGTTGTATTGTCGTAGTGGCTCCAAACGAGGAAGCTATCATAGAGCATTTCGGCAATCCGCTGACCAAGGCCGGCCAGGTCAGGAAGGCACTGCCCGGTTTGACTTTTAAGTTGCCCTGGCCAATAGATGTCGCTTATAAATATCCGACGAAGAAGATTATGGAAATCTACATTGGCTACGCGCCCAAGGTCGACCCAAAAACCAAAGAAGTTAAGCATGAGCCATTTTTACTATGGGGCAAGACACATTATGAGTACGAGGAGGAGCTTCTTGTAGCCAGTGAACAGAGCGGCGTATCGTCAGAGGCCGGCGGCGTACCAGTAAGTCTTGTTATAGCAGCAGTTCCGGTGCAATACAGAATAAAGGATTTGTATTCGTTTATATATAATCACAAAGACTCCGAGAAAACACTTGAGTGCATTTGTTATCGTGAGCTTACCAGATTCGCTGCTTCAGCGACGATAGAAGTAGATGACGAACAGCAGGACTCAGACAATTCGAATCATAGTCTGCTTGGTGCCGGCCGAGCCGAGGCCAAGAAGATTTTAACAGAAAGAATTCAGTCTGCCGCTGATAAAGAAGGCCTTGGCGTCGAAATCGTTTTTCTGGGTCTGCAGGGTATTCACCCGCCTGTAGATGTTGCCGCAGATTATCAAAGGGTAGTCGGCGCCGTCCAGATAAAACAGGCGTCCATTCTTAATGCCTATGCCGAAAAGAACAGAACCTTAAGTACCCTCGCAGGCTCTATCGAGGATGCTAACGAACTTTACAATCTTGCGGGCTTGTACCAGCTTGCCAAAGAGCAAAACAAACCGAAGGAAATCGAAAAGCTTGCCAATGATTTGGATATTGCTTTTGCACATGCCCGCGGCGAGATATTCATGATCTTAAGAGAGGCCAAGAGCGGTGCATTCGAAAAGGCGACACTTGCCCGCGCTGCGGGAGAACGTTTTGCCGACCAGCTTAAGGCCTACAGGGCCGCCAAAGATTTTTATAAGCGTCAGCTTAGATTGAGCGTCCTCGAAAATGTGCTTGATGATACACGAAAATTTGTCGTGGTCGCCGGTGCGAACGATATGCAGGTTTTTATAGTCGATTTCGAGGAAAAATTAACCCCCGATTTATACGATATTACCGGTCTTGAGGAGCTTAGTACAAAATGAAAAATATTACCATTACAACTTTCATCTTACTTATACTTGTAGTTCTTGGTCTGCTTTTTTTCTCATTTCAGGTAAGGGAGATAGAATCAGCCCTTGTAACAACATTTGGCAGGCCCACCCGCCAAATCACGGAGCCCGGCTGGTATTTCAAGTGGCCGCCGCCAATCGAATGGGTACATAAGTTTGATTCGAGAATGATTGATTTTGAAAGTGCTCTTGTCGAAACGACAACCAAAGGGGCAGTTCCGATTATTATCAAAACTTATGTTGTCTGGAGGATTGCCGAGCCTCTGAAATTCTTTAATTCGGTCGAAACCGTCAAAGAGGCGGAAAACAAATTACGCAGTCAGCTCAAGGACACACAAAACAGAATAGTGGGCCAGTATTCTTTCTCCGAGTTTGTCAACAGCGACAAATCACGAATAAAAATTGACCGGATTGAGCAAAAAATGCTTTCCGACCTTCAATTGGCTGTCAGAGACAATTACGGTATTGAAGTCAAGGCCCTTGGAATCAAACAGCTCAAAATCAGTGAGGAGGTCAGCAAGGATGTTTTTGAGCGAATGCGGGCTGAAAGAAACCACAGGACTGAAACCACTGTTTCTGAGGGGCAGGCCGAGGCAGCTAAGATAAAGACCGATGCCGATTCAAAGAAGGCCGAACTGCTGGCCACCGCCCAGGCAAGGGCAACAGCAATACGAGGTCAGGGTGACGCCGAAGCCGCACAATATTATAAATTGCTTGAAGCCGACCCTGAATTTGCGATTTTTCTGCGAAATATCGAAGCGCTTAAGGAGATTTTGAAAGAAAGGTCAACCATTGTCTTCAGTGCCGACACAGAACCTTTCACATTGTTAAAGACGGTACCGGATCTCGAACCTAAAAAATAATTCTAAACGACTGGATTTGTTAATAATATGACAGAGCAAAATCAACAGGACAATAAAGATTTGCAGCTTCAATCGCCTCTGCAGGGTGCGGCCGTTGAGTTTGACCCCGGTTTTAAGGCGCTGTCCAGGGCATTTAGGGTCAGCTTTTTTATCCTCAAGCTCATAATGATTCTGCTGGTTCTTCTCTTTTTGGCTTCCGGTTTCAGAACGGTCGCCAATAATGAGGAGGCGCTTGTTTTGCGTTTTGGTAAAATTTGCGGCAAAGGTGAAAACAGAATCCTAAAACCCGGACTGCACTGGTTATTTCCATATCCGATAGACCAAATTATAAAAATCCCCGTAGCCAGCAAGATAGATTTGACAATTAACTCGTTTTGGTATTACCAAAAAGCGTCTGAGTTACTTCCTGAAAGTCCGAAAGATTCGTTCAGCATCAGTGAAGTGCTGTATCCGAATCGGGACGGCTATTGTATTACGCGAAGTGAGCAGGAAAACCAGGACATCACCGGCCTTACCGGCAGTGACTACAATATTGTCCATTCAAAGTGGCAGTTGACCTATCAAATTGATGACCCTGAACGCTTCTTCAAAAATGTTTATGTTGAGGATACCAAGCCGGGCCAACCTTATTTTGATGCGATAAAGAAAAGCGTAACACCAATGCTGCTGCATCTGGTTGAGGATTCGGTGGTAACCGCAATGGTCAATTATACCATTGATGAGGCACTAAGCAGCCATGACAGAATACCGAGACACGTTAAAGGACTGCTCCAGGAAAAACTCGACAAAATAAACAGCGGCATAGCGGTCGTATCGGTAAAGCTCACTGAGGTAATCTGGCCTCGCCAGGTAAATTATGCTTTTCTGGCGAATATAAGCGCAAGTCAGCAAAAAGACACCATTATCAAAGAGGCCCAGACCTATGCCGAAAATACCCTTATTGAAGCCGAAAGCCTGGCGCAGAAGGAAATTGCCGATGCGACGGCATACCGGACCGAGGTCGTGGAAACAGCCAAAGCAAATGCCGAATATATGCACAAATTACTGCCCGAATACCGCCAGAGGCCCCAACTCGTCATTCAGCAGATTTATCAGGATGCAATAGAATATGTCCTTAGTAGTGTAGATGAGAAAATGATAATCCAACCTACCAAAGGTGCTAAAGGAAAAGAAATCAGAATTCAGCTTAACAGAGACCCGAAGTTAAAACCAAGAACCGATAAGGTGAAGTAGATATTTGAAATATAAAAATTAGAAAGCAAAATACCGAATACGAGATACAGCATTATGGCACACGAGCATTTACATTTTAAGCAAGACGTTGCTGCCGAACACACATACGGCAGACAGTTTCGCATCAGTATGGCACTGTTGGGAACAATGGCCGGTGGAATACTGCTGATAAACAGCGGCATTGCCAGGTTCATTTACGGCCCCGGCAGCTTCAACACCGAATTGCTGGCAATGGCTGCCGCCATATTGCTCGGTACACCAATCGTCCTGCACGCAATAAAGAGTCTTATAAAAAGAGAGTCACATATGGATGAGCTTGTGGCTCTTGCGATACTTGCCGCCTTTGCCACGCAGGAATATGTTACTGCCGGTATTGTTGCGTTCTTTATGCTTTTAAGTGAGTTAATGGAAAGCCGCACCGCCCTTGGTGCCCGTACTTCCATCGAATCATTGATAAAGCTGACACCTACAAAGGCAAATCTGATTGATAGTGATGGTACTGAAAAAGAGGTAAAAGTCAGTACCCTAAGGCCCGGTGTCTGTATCCGTGTCCGCCCGGGAGATAACATACCGGCGGACGGCGAAATTATAAAAGGACTCAGTTCTGTCAACGAGGCCTCGATAACCGGAGAATCTTTGCCCGTCGATAAGGTTCCGTCAATGCAGGTTTTTGCCGGCACATCTAATCTTACAGGTGCACTGGATATCACCGTAACCAAAGCCGGAAAAGATACGACCCTCGGCAAAGTCCAGTCGTTAATTATTCAGGCAGAGCAGACCAAAATACCGATTATGCGGATAATCGACCGTCATGTTAAGTGGTACACGCCTACGATTTTGATGATTGCAGGCATAGTTTTATTTTTCACCGGAGACGTCAACCGGGCCATTACGATACTTGTTATTTCCTGTCCCTGTGCATTGATTTTAGCGACACCAACCGCAATGGTCGCGGCAATATCGGCTTCGGCACGTCTGGGTATCCTGATAAAGAATGTTGCCGACCTTGAGATTGCCGGCAGGATGACGGCAATGGTATTTGACAAGACAGGAACAATAACGACCGGCCGTCTATATGTTACGAAGTTAACGCCGGCCGAAAATATCGAACCTTCCGAGCTGCTCATGGCGGCGGCTTCGGCCGAACATATGAGCAAACACCCTGCTGCAAGAGCGCTGCTCGAGGTCGCCAAGGAGGCAAACATTTCTTTACAAGAGACGTCCGACTTTCAGGAAACACCCGGCAAAGGGGTTACCGCTATAATAGATTCTGCAAAAATCATGGTCGGTAGAGACACCTTCCTCAAAGAAAACGACGTCGATATGAGCAATATTTCCGACCCGGCCCTGCACGAGGAGCAGGGATTCAGCACACTTTATGTAGCAAAGGATTCTAAGTGCATTGGCTGGATAGGCATGCAGGACAAGACCAGACCGGAAGCGCACCAGGCCATCAGCGAGTTACTTGATATAGGCATAAAGAGAATAACGATGCTCAGCGGCGTACGCAGCGAGATCGCAAACCGTGTTGCCGCAGAGCTGTCCTGTACCGATTTTAAGGCACATTGTCTGCCTCAGGACAAGCTTTCGATTGTCGAGCAGATTAAGAAAGACGGACATACTGTTGCGGTGGTTGGTGACGGTATAAACGATGCGCCAGCTTTGGCGGCAGGGGACCTCGGCATCGCTATGGGGGCCGCCGGAAGTGATGTAGCCATAAATTCCGCCTCGATTGCCTTGATGAGCGATGACCTGAAACGGCTGCCGTTCCTTGTTAAGCTCTCCAGAAAAACCAGGGCTGTTATCAACTGGAACCTTATCTTTGGTGTTATGTTTATCATTCTTGGTGTGGCGGCGGCATCGGCAGCGTGGCTTTCGATAATTTATGCTGCCGTACTGCATTTTGCAGGGTCACTTATTGTTGTCTTCAATAGCGCACGGCTTGTTCGATATGGCGAAGAACTCGACCACGCACCAGTTGCACATGTTTAGGTCTCTAATCTTATGCAGTATGCTGTCGAAACATTCTCTTTAACGAAGGTTTTTTCCGACCTGTGGGGCAGGGACAAAGTTTACGCTGTCAACGACCTGGATTTGCAGGTCTGCTACAACGAGGTTTTCGGTCTTTTAGGCCCCAACGGTTCCGGCAAAACAACAATTTTGAAAATACTGCTCGGCCTGCTTTATCCGACAAAGGGAAAGGCCATTGTCCTCGGCGGCTACGGCGCCGACCCAAAAATCAGCGCCAGAATAGGTTTTATGCCCGAAGAATCGTATCTCTACAGATACTTAAGCGCCCGCGAAACCCTTGATTTTTACGGCAGGTTATTTGGGCTTCCCTCCAAAGTTCGCAAGATTCGAATCGAAGCACTGCTTGATATGGTCGGCTTAAAAGCCGTTGCAAACAGACCTGTCGGCACATTTTCAAAGGGTATGGCACGCAGAATCGGACTGGCTCAGGCCTTGATAAACGACCCCGACCTGCTCATACTCGACGAGCCAACCACCGGTCTTGACCCTATTGGAACAAGGCAGATAAAGGATTTAGTCCTGGAACTTGCAAAAAGAGGAAAGACGGTTTTACTCTGCAGTCATTTGCTTGCCGACGTCGAAGATGTGTGCGACAGAATCGCAATTCTATACGGCGGCAGAATCCAGTCTGAAGGCAAAGTCAAGGAGCTGCTCCTGCAAACGAACAAAAGGCAATTTACCACCGGTGCTATCAGCGATACCACCGTTGAGAAGATAACGCAGATAGTCCAGGCCGAACAGGCTGATTGTGTGGTTACCTCCCCGATGGAAAAGCTTGAGACATTTTTCATCAAAACCGTTGCCCAGGCACGTCAGCAGGGCAGGCCGACAAGCGGCGTTGTTTCCGGTGATACGACTCAAATCAGTGATTTTCTTGTATCAGAGTCTATCGAGCAAACCCGGCGTGCCGGCATACTCGATAAGCTTGTTTCTGCGTCGGTACCGCGCCAAAAAGCTGCTGAGCCGGTTAAAACCGAACAGGTTGTAGGTGCCGAAAGTCCCGAAGCCAAACCTGATGAACAGTTCCTAAGCACGCTGAGTGAGCAAACCACCACTCCAACTGAGCCTGAAACAGCTATGACGGATGAAAAAGCTAAAACAAAACCTGCTGAACCCAAACCTATAGAGCAAACAGAAATCAAAAAAAGCATTTTAGACCAGCTCACAGGTCGTTCCAAACCCAAAGACAAGGACGAAGAGGAAACTGACAATCGTCAGGGAGATTCCAGCGATGCGTAGTATCTGGGCCGTTGCTGTAAATACTATAAAGCAGGCCTTGCGGTTGAAAATTGCCGCTGTATTTATAATCCTGCTGCTTGTTCTGCTGCCTGTGATGGGTTTTGTAACGACGGGTGACGGCACCCTCAAAGGCCGGCTGCAAACCTTTGTAAGCTATGGTCTTTCACTGGCTGGTCTCCTGCTCTGTCTGCTCACTATTGCAGTTTCTGTCTATTCGATAACCAGCGACCTTGACCAAAGGCAGATATATACTGTATTGACAAAACCAATTCGGCGTTTTCAGCTTCTGCTTGGCAAACTGCTTGGGGTGGTATTACTTGATATAGCTCTGCTTGCTCTTTTTTCCGCGACGATTTATCTTATTGTCATTTATACACCGGAATTTTCTGACGTTACCGAAGCCGAGCTTACCCGGGCCCATAATGAGTTTTATACGGCAAGGGCCTCGCTAATACCTCCCGAAGTTGATGTAACCCGTGAGGTTCTTGATATCTATGAAAAGCTTGAAAAAGAAGGCCAGCTTGACCAGTTATTTGAGAACTCCTCGCGCAAAAACATCATCGCCGAACTAACCAACCGGCAGAAAATTGCAAAGCGTGCCGCCACCGTCGGTTATGATTTGCTCTGGGAATTTCATAATGTCAAACCTCTCGACTCAAAGGAGAGTTTATTTATAAGATTCAAGTACGATGTCTCAATAAATCCGCCTGACTTGAGCATTTATGGCAGATGGTTTGCTGGTGATAACAGGCAGTTTATCTATGGTACCATTGAAACCCCCATTTATGACCGCCAGCATAAGCATTCGATAAGGACTTTTCACGAAATAGAGATTCCTGCGGAAGTAGTCGCCGCCGACGGCTATCTGGCCGTTGCCTTCCAGAACTTGCCGCTGAACAATACGGTCGTAATTTTTCCGCCTCAGGACGGGCTTGAGCTTCTTTATAAGGCCGACACTTTTACCGCAAATTTTATAAGGGCCGTATCGTTAATCTTTTTTCGCCTGTTTTTTCTTGCCTGCTTAGGGATACTGACTGCCACATTTCTCTCGTTTCCTGTGGCCTTATTGCTTTGTCTGGTGGTTTTTTTTACGGGAACTATCAGCGGTTTTCTTATCGAATCCTTTGATTACTTAAGTGACAATTTAAGCGCGGTATATTCTTATACTGTCAGACCAATAATTCAGCTTCTGCCGCAGTTTGATAAATTTAACCCTACTAAATTCCTTGTTCCTGCGCGGCTCTTGAGCTGGTTTTTATTGGCCCAAGCCGCGGCTTTGATTGTCTGTGTGAAGTCGTTTCTACTGTTTTTGCTTGCCTTGCTGATTTTCAGTTACAGAGAAATTGCAAAAATTATCATCTGAGAAAAAGCTTCTGTCGATTGCACAGCAAAACGTAAGATACGCTTAATGAGAATTGAGTTATGCGTTTACGTGACATAATAATCTGTTTTATTTGCATTGTTCTTTCGGCCGCATTACTGATAACCGCTGGAATGCAGCTTGATTTCATAAATTCACAGCGAAAAGAAATGAAGTTGATAATTAATGAGCCGCTGAAGAATGCCCCGCCTTCATTGGCGTTTGCAACTGTTGCGATGGGTGCATTCAGAGGTCTCGTTGTGGATATATTGTGGATTCGGGCAGACCAACTAAAAGAGCAGGGCCAATTCTTCGATGCAAAACAGCTTGCAGAATGGATTACCATCTTACAGCCGCGTTTTGCAACCGTATGGGAGTTCCAGTCCTGGAATATGGCTTATAATATTTCCGTCGCCATACCCGCAACTCAGCCTCATGAACGATGGCGCTGGGTCAAAAATGGCTACGAACTCCTTCGAGATAAGGGTATCCCCTTAAACCCTAAAAGCATCCTGCTATATCGTCAGCTTGCACTGATATTCCAGCACAAAATAGCAGGGGTAACCGATGATGCTCATAAGTACTACAAGTTGCAACTGGCCTCGGCAATGGAACCGCTGCTTGGTCCGGCTGATAATGAGTATTTCAAGGCCCTTGTCGAAGCGCCGACCCAGTGGAAGCAGATTACAGATGACGATGATGTTGCGCTGCTGATTAAGTCCCTCAAGTCCGCCGATAAAGCCTTCGCCGATGATGATAAATTTGTCAATAATTATTTGGCTCTGAGGCAGGACCCCGGCAGATTCGACGAAGATGCCTTCGAGATAATAAACAGATTCAGAGGTACTGGCGCCCTGGAAAAATTTGATATTTTCGCCAGGTCTTATCATCTGCGTAATGTGTGGAAACTCGACCCTGTCTTAATGCAGCAGCTCAATCAAACTTATGGGCCTGTTAACTTCGATGACCCCAACGAACATTTCCCTCTGGATTGGCGGCATGCGAACAGTCATGCTATCTACTGGGCTGTTATGGGACTGCAGGCAGCCGGAAAAGAAGAGCTCTCCATAGACGAAACCAACACCGACAGAATAGTATTGCACAGCCTGCAGGCATTGTTTCGCAATGGAAGGATATTTCTTTATGACGTACCATCCGTGGCCCCATCGGATTCTTCTTCTCAGCCATCTACGCCTTCTGATATATCTGCGGCAATGAGAAAAGACATATTTATTCGTCCTGATTTGAGGATGCTCGAACCTTACAATAAGGCTGTATTGGCCGTTCTGGAAAAATACAAAGACATGCCTAAAAAAGGCACTTACGAATCTCTGAGAATCGGTCACCGTAATATGCTACAAAGCGCTCTGACCTCTTTCTATTACTCAGGCAATGTCCAACAGGCGCGAAAAATCTATAATCAGTTAAGACAGCGCTACCCGAAGGAAGAATTCAAAGTGCCTCTTGCCGTTTTTATAAGGAACAGCATTCGCAAAGACGTCCTGCAACTGGGCGTAAACGACGTGAAGGAGATAGTGCAGATGATGCTGCAGGAAAGCTATTTCAGATATGCAATGCACAATGATAATGAAGCTTACGGCAGAGAAAAAATGGCAAGAGAAATTTATGACCTTTACCAGTCAATGTATTCTGACCGGGAGAGGATTGAGCTGCCCGAATTTAAGCGTTTAAGATACTTTGCACTTGTCGGTTTTATTGATGACCGGCAGTATCCTTTTAACCTCAGACGGAATTTGCTTGGACGAATTAAACTCGAAAGGCCAGACCTTTTCGAAAAATTATTCAAGCAGGCAGAGGAGCAATTTAAGCAGCAACAGCAAACCCCCGAATAAAATTCAACTGGCAAAATGCAACTGATAAGGCGTACTTTCTGTCACATCGTAGAATATAGAACTTCTCATAATTCCACATTTTTATCATTTTTTAATTTTGATTTGTTGTTTTGATATTTGATTTTTGATATTTGATATACTTATGCAGTATGACCAGCTAACTCATTCGCAGAAAGAAGCGGTTTTTCACGTTGAAGGCCCATTGCTTGTTCTCGCCGGCCCGGGAAGCGGCAAAACCCGCGTAATTACATATCGGATTGCGGCGCTTATTGATTCCGGGGTTCGGCCGTACAATATTTGCGCAATAACCTTTACCAATAAAGCCGCCGAAGAAATGCGCCAAAGGGTGGCTGCTTTCGGCACCGCCGATGGTGCGCACATCAGCACTTTCCACTCTCTATGTGTCAGGATTCTTCGCCGCTACGCCGACGAAGCAGCCGTAAAACCAAATTTTAGTATCTATGACGAATCCGACCAGGCCAAATGTATCAAACGGGCTGTAAAGGACTGTGAGCTTGACACCACAAATTTCCCGCCCGCCCGAATGCTTGATGCAATATCAACCCTGAAAAACAAGCTTATAGATGCTGATGTTTTCAAAGCCGAAGCCGACGATTTCTTTTCCAGCAAATTAGCCAAAATATACGCCCGCTATCAGGACATTCTGAGCGAGCAGAATGCCCTTGATTTTGATGATTTGCTTCTCGAAACCGCCCGTTTACTCCGGTACCGCCCTGACGTTTGCAGCGAGCTTGGCGAGCGCTTCAGATTTCTGCTTGTTGATGAATACCAGGACACCAATCACGCCCAGTATAATATTGCAAGGTCGCTTGTTTCAGAACACAACAATATTTGCGCAACAGGCGACCCCGACCAGTCCATTTACCGCTGGAGAGGCGCCGACATCCGCAACATATTGGCCTTTGAAAGTGATTGGCCCGACGCCACCGTTATCAAACTGGAGGAAAACTTCCGCAGTAAGCCTAAGATACTCGAGATGGCTGACAAATTGATTGCAGAAAACCAAAATCGAAAGCCAAAAACTCTCATCCCCACAAAACCGCCCGGCGGTGATATTAACTTAGGTGCCTTCGAAGATGAAGTCGAAGAAGCCTTTTTTGTCGCTCAACAGGCCAAAGAATTAATCGACAATGGTGCTTCACCGAAAGAAATAGCGGTATTTTATCGTGTTAACGCTATGAGCCGGGTGCTTGAGGAGGCCTTTATACAGAATAAAATCCAATACCAGATTATTCGCGGCACAGAATTCTACAGCAGAAAGGAAATTCGCGACCTGCTCGCCTATTTGAAAGTGCTCGTCAACCCTGCCGATGAGATTGCCCTTCTGCGGATAATAAACACGCCGGCCCGCGGCATAGGAAAAACAACAATAAATAAAGTCCGCACCTATGCCAATTTACACAGTATTACTTTTTTCGAGGCCTTAAAAAGGGCGGGGGAGATTGAATCCCTTTCCAAAGGCCCGAAAGCAAAAATCGCCGTCTTTGCCGATTTGCTTGAGCAGCTAAAAAAAGATGCGGATGGTCCGGTAGCGCCGCTTGCCGAGCGGGTCTTTAACGAATCGCAACTTAAAGTATCTCTCGAAGCAGCCGGTACCGAAGGCAAAGATGCCCTCGAAAACGCCAGCGAGCTCATCAATTCCGCCGCTCTTTATGACAGCCAGGCCGAGCAGCCTTCACTGGTCGATTACCTTCAGCAGATATCGCTGTTCAGCGATGTCGATGCCTATGACACTACCAGTGAGCGGGTCGCCCTGATGACCCTGCACGCCGCCAAGGGGCTCGAATTTGAAAATGTCTTTATCATCGGCCTTGAGGAAGGCATCCTGCCCCACGAAAGAAGCAATGACGATGAAGATGAAACCGAGGAAGAACGCAGACTCTTTTTTGTCGGTATAACCCGCGCCAAATCAGGACTTTATATTAGTTACGCTCGGTACCGAACGATACGCGGCCAAATGCTGCGAACGATTCCATCGCAGTTCCTTTACGAGCTTGGAACCGATTTTACCCAGGCAATACAGGAAAACAACGTTTCACCTGCTATTGCGCAATATATGGCAGGCGATACTGTGGCCCGATTTGTTAAAGGCCAATTGGTCCGGCACAAAACTTTCGGTCTCGGCAGGGTCGAAAAATTTATGGATATGGGCCAGGACAGTATCGTAATAGTCAAATTTAATACGGGACAAACGAAGTCGCTGATGCTAAAATACACCAACCTTTCAGAGATGCAAGAACCTTCGGAGCCGATGTAAAAAACAACCGAACCCAAAAAAGTTGGATGTCAATTTGGAAAGGGCGAGCAAGTGGCTAAGAGAAGTATTTGGCAGAGTGCAGTAATCCTTACGGTAGTGTTTAGTATGTTTTGTGTTTTGCTGTCTGTGGGCAATGCGCAAGCGAAAAAACCTGAGTCATCCGAAATAAAAGACAAACTCGGCAATAAACCTGAGCGGGTAGAGTGGTTCCAGGACCTGGCTCTGGGTATGTTCATCCACTGGAGCGTTGATTCGCAGCTTGGCTCAGTTATCAGCCACTCGATGGTCGGCGCATCCGATGATTATCTTGACCGTTTCGTAAACGAGCTGCCCAAAACATTCCACCCCAAAAAGTTCGACCCTGACAAATGGGCCCGCCTGGCCAAGCTTGTCGGAATGAAATATGTCATTTTTACCGCCAAGCACCACAGCGGCTTTTGTATGTTTGAAACTAAAACCACCGACTTTAATATTATGAAAACACCTTATGGCTGCGACATTACCCGCCAGATTATCGATGCATTCGGCAAACAGGGCATCAACGTCGGCTTTTACTTCTCGCCGGACGATTTCTGGCTGCTATACAAACAGGGCAAAGATGTAAGCCGCCGCCGGGACGAAGTGCAGATTTGGAACAACCCTGAACTGTTGCAGCACGACCTGGCACAACTGCGGGAGCTGATGAGCAATTACGGCCCTGTCGATTTTATGTTCATCGATGCGACAGGTAAGGGTATTGACCGGCTCCAGCCCTTCAAGCAGTTGTGCTGGAAGATGCAGCCAAACATCGTCATTACGCGCGGCGAGATGACCACCCCCGAGCAGAATCTGCCCGGCCGACCGATACCCGGACCGTGGGAAGCAAACTTTACACTCGGAACCCAGTGGCATTACAAGCCGACCAACGAGACTTACAAGTCCGGCGGCCGGCTGATTCGAATGCTCATCGAGACCCGTGCCAAAGGCGGCAACCTCTTGCTCAACATCGGACCGCAGCCTGACGGCGAAATCCCCTTTGAGCAGGAGCGTCGTCTGCGCGAGCTTGCACTATGGCTTTTCATCAATCAGGAGGCCATTTATGATGTTCGGCCCTGGCACATAACCAACGAGGCACACATCTGGTTCACACGTGCCAGAGACGCCGAGACACTTTATGCTTTTGTTATGCCCTCTGACTGGCCGTATCAGTCGAATAATTGGCCGAGAGGAATGAAAAGGAGCTTTACGCTAAAGAGTGTCCGGGCCACCGATAAGACCAAGGTCGAGATTCTGGGCCAATCCGGCCGCGTCCTCGAATACCAACCGGATGTCATCCCAAAAGCCACCTGGACACAGGACAAGGACGGCCTGCATATCACTGCTATGCGTGCTCAGCGAATTTATAACGATTCTACCTGGCAGAATCCGGTTGTAATAAAGATTACCAACATCAAACCCGTAAAGTGAGCCGGCCGAAGCAAGCTGTGTAAAACGTATGGGAAAGGACAGTATCAATGGCGCAGTCGCAGATTAAACTTTACTACAAAAATGTTACCGCCCAAATTATTGGCAGCATCGACGGGATTACCACTGAGCAATTAGGCGCCCTTGCCGAAAAGACAGCGCCGTTAATTTCTCAACTGAACCAGCAGCGCAAAGCAGGTGAAACACCATACAGAGACCTGCCTTACACGGACAAAATTTCCAAAAAGGTCAAAGCTTTGGCCGAAAAGCTAAAAGACCGATGTGAAAATCTTGTTGTTCTCGGCATCGGCGGCTCAGCCCTCGGTAACATCGCATTGCAGACTGCGCTCAATCCATATATGTACAATCTTGACGATGCCCAGAGAAGCGGCCCCCGCCTTTTTGTTTTTGACAACGTTGACCCACCACAATTAGTTTCATTTCTGGCCTGGGCAGGCGACAGGCTCGATAAGACCGTTTTTAATGTTATCAGTAAATCAGGCAGAACAGCAGAGACCGCCAGCCAGTTTCTGATTATCCGGCAGATGCTTTTGGACAGACTTGGCCCTGACGGCCTGAAAAATCAGGTTGTTGCGACCACTGACGCTAAGAGCGGCACCTTGCGACAAATCGCCGCAGACGCTGATTTGCCGTCTCTCGAAGTCCCTGACGGCGTCGGCGGGCGTTTTAGCGTCTTAAGTGCCGTTGGGCTCTTCAGCGCTGTTATGTGCGGGGTTGATATCGACTCGCTGCTGGAAGGGGCCCGTGATATGGACGCAAAAGTAAGCTGTGAAGATTTTTACAAAAACCCTGCCGCAATCAATGCTGCAATAAACTACTTTTTTTACAATCACGGCAAGCCAATCTCGGTAATGATGCCGTACAGTTATGCCCTTAAGGATTTTGCTGATTGGTACCGCCAGTTGTGGGCTGAAAGTCTCGGCAAGGCAAAGGATTTAGCCGGCAGTGAAGTCCATATCGGCCCAACACCTGTCAAGGCCCTCGGCGCCACCGACCAGCACAGCCAGGTGCAATTATATCGTGAAGGGCCCAACGACAAATTGTTCACTTTTCTACAGGTTGAAAATTTCGACAAGGACATCAGAATCGGCCCGGCACCCGATTGCGCGGCGGAACTGGCTTATCTTTCCGGCTCTGCTCTGAGCACATTGATTAACAGCGAAAAAAATGCCACCGAATATGCACTTTTGACCGACAAAAGGCCTTGTCTTACCGTCCTTTTTGATAAAGTGAACGCTTATAGTATTGGCCAGTTTGTCTATTTGTATGAAGTAACGACTTCTCTGGCCGGCGCTTTGTTCGGCATTAATACTTACGACCAGCCAGCCGTCGAACTTGGAAAAGAAGCCACTTTTGCCCTTATGGGAAGGCCCGGCTACGAAAAATTAGCACAGCAAATTCAACCTTTAACTGAAGTTGACACCGACTTTCTTGTTTGATAAACTTATATAAGAACGATGTTTTTCTATGTGAGAAGGGGTTGGTAATGGATTACGCAGTGGTAATGGCAGGGGGGACGGGTAGACGATTATGGCCTCTCAGCCGTGAGAAGCGTCCGAAACAGGTACTGAAATTGCTTGACGGCCAAACGCTTCTTCGCCGCTGCTTTCAGCGATTGTCGCCCATCTTTGATACAAGAAACATAATTGTCCTCACCAACGCAAATTACGTGGACATTGTCCGCGAAAACCTCTCCGAATTACCTTTCGGCAATATAATTGCCGAGCCGGCTGTCCGCGATACCACCGGCGCCATCGGCCTGGCTGCGACAATCCTGACAAAATACGACTCCGAGGCCACAATGGCTGTTGTTACCGCCGACCAATTGATGGAGCCGGCCGAGGTTCTGCAGCAGGCCCTCAAGGATGCTTTACACTTTGTTAATACAAACCCAAACGATTTGATTACTTTCGGCATCCAGCCGGCCTTCCCTGCAACACAGTTTGGTTATATAAAATGCGTCGATGCACGCGAATGTCCCCATTGCAAAAACGAAATTTACTCCGTCGAGGCATTCAAGGAAAAACCGGATAAAAAAACCGCAGAGGATTATCTTGCCAGCGGCCAATACTTCTGGAACTCCGGGATGTTCGTCTGGAAGGCCAAAACAATTCTGGCCAATCTGCAACAATTTCTGCCACAGGCAGCCGAGCCACTTAAAAAAATTCACGATGACTGGGACAGCCCAAATCAAATGCAATCACTGCAGGAATGGTTCGTAAAATTACCTAAAATCAGTATTGACTATGCCGTTATGGAAAAGGCCGACAATGTTTATGCCATCAAATTAAATTGCCGCTGGTTTGACATGGGCTCTTTTGCCGCACTGGCCGATATTATCAGCTCCGACAGGGACAATAACGTTGTTGTAGCCGGTGTAAGTGAGCTTCTCGACTGTAAAGACAGCATTATAATTACCGAAGACGAGGGGCATTTAATCGCCGCTATCGGCCTGAAAAACATAGTCGTCGCCCACAGCCCGGATGCTACGCTTATATGTCATGTTGACCATACCCAAAGGATAAAGGAGCTGCTTGAGCTTATAAAGCAAAACACCGGCGAAAAATTCCTATAACAGAAACGGTGCAAAATACCAAGTTTTGAAAAATGAGATATTTAGCAATAGATTATGGAACTAAACGCACCGGCCTGGCAATCTGCGACCGTGACGAAACAATCGCCTCACCCCTGGCGGTAATCCAGGGCAGGGAGAGTTTGCTCAAAAAAATTCTCGATATCATTCAAGCCGAAAATGTCGAGGCGATTGTTCTGGGTCTGCCATTGAATATGGACGACTCTGCCGGCCCCCAGGCAAATCTCGTTTTTGAGTTTGCCAAGCAGTTAAAGGAACAGGTTGATATTCCTGTTCATTTACAGGATGAGCGACTGAGCAGCTTCGGCGCCGAGGAAAAATTAGCTCCTGCTGATTTTACCCGCAGCGGAAAAAAAAAGCGGCTTGATGCCGTCGCCGCCGCACAAATCCTCGAGGACTTCCTCGAAAAAAAGAATTCACAATAGACAACCGCCCACACCCATTGCGAACTTCCCATATCAAAATGTAGAAGAAGCGGGGGGCTTTGTTAGCGTTTAGCGCATAGCGTATAGCGTTTAGGGTTCTATACTATCTGCTGTACGCTATACGCTGTACATCGCTGTTGTTTTTTCTTTAACCAGTGTGATAACTTCCTCGTATTCCTTCAAAACTTTTTCATCTTTTTGCCCGATTATCGTATTTACCAGGAAAATCATCAGGCAATTGGCAATAAAGCCGGGAACAATTTCATACATTTCACGACTTAATCCGACCTGCTTCCATACCACCAATACTACTGTCCCGGTAACCATTCCCGCCAGCGCCGCCTGCCAGCTTGTTTTGCGCCAAAACAGCGCAAAAATCACCAAGGGCCCAAAAGCCGCCCCAAGACCACCCCACGCATAAGCTACTATCCCAAGGATTGTATCATTGGGACGCAGAGCCAAAATCATCGCTATAACTGAAATTATGATTACACAAATTCTTCCCACCGTGACAATTTCTTTTTCTGATGCGTTTTTCTTTATCGCCATTTGATAAAAATCCTCCGTCAATGCCGACGAGGAAACCAGAAGCTGCGAATCTATCGTTGACATAATGGCCGACAAAATCGCCGCAAGCAAAATCCCTCCTATCCACGGATTGAACAGGTTACTTATCATATAGATGAAGACCTTTTCTTCTTCGCCGCCGGTCAAATTCTCGAACATACCTATTCCAATAAGTCCGACAGCGACCGCGCCGGCCAGCGAGATAAAAACCCAGATGATGGCTATGGCCATCGATTCAGCCAGTTTCCCTAATGACTTGGCACTCATAAATCGCGCCAGGATATGCGGCTGCCCAAAATATCCCAGTCCCCACGCCATTGCAGAAATAATCGCCAAGGCCGGCAGTTTCTCGCCCTGGGGTATTAAACCTTTTTGTATGCCTTTCGACACCATAGCTTCGCTTATCGCCTCTATCCCCCCGACCCTGTTGTAGGCCACAACCGGAACTATTATTAAAGCCAAAACCATCAGTGACCCCTGGAACAAATCCGTCCAGCATACCGCTAAGAACCCGCCCAAAAAAGTGTACGCAATTATTATCATACCTCCCACGATTACCGCCGTTTTATAGTTGACGTTGAAAGTCGATTCAAACAGCTTCCCCGTCGCTACAAGTCCACTTGATGCGTATATCGTGAAAAATATCAAAATGATAATGGCCGAAACAGTCCGCAAAAGCCCCGTTGGGTCGCCGAACCGCTGTTCAAAGAAGCAGGGCAGCGTTATCGTACCGGTTTTTTGTGTATAAATCCTCAACCGGCCTGATATAAGCTTCCAGTTCAGCACTGTACCAACGAAAAGCCCTATTGCTATCCAGACACCTCCCATTCCCCCTAAGTAAATTGCGCCCGGCAGCCCCATCAAAAGCCACCCGCTCATATCGCTTGCCTGCGCCGAAAGCGCCGTCACCCACGCCCCCATACCTCGACCGCCTAACAGATAATCCTCTATGCTCACATTCCTGCGGTAAAAGTAAAAGCCAATCCCCAATAAGAATATAAAATAAACAACAAATGTAATTAATATTCCAACCGACATGAATTGTCGTCTCGCTCCGGCGAAGAAGCTCATTCAAAACCTAACAAAATCGTCCTGACCGAAGAACAGTCCTTCCCGCCAGCTCTTTCATCGCCTCGCACTGGATGTCCTTGCCGTAAACATTACCCTCATTTCGCGCATATACCTTAAGGGCATCGCTGCCGGCCGCCTTTAGCTGCTCTCTGCGAAGCAGTTCATTAAAACTAAGCTTGCGCATCATCACATCATTCTTATCACTGCCTTGAATTTTCTCGACAACCGTCACCAGAAAACCCTGCTCTAATAATTCCATACCACCGGCCAAATCCCTCTCTTTGCCCAAAGCACTTGTTATTTTTGTTTCACTGACTATTTCACAGGTGGCGAAATCGAACACAGGCTCTTCAACGGTGGTTTTTGGTTTTATTGTTTTTATGGGAATACCCAGGCCATTACCCTTCGGGCCTTTAACGGCTTTATTGAGCCGGTGCAGCTGAGCATACCCACTGCTGTCTCGGTCGCCGTAGTAGTAATCCTCCTCCTTATATTTCTTTCTCCCTCTTTTTGTTCTGATGAGACTGCCGATACCAAGTAAAGCCGCTAAAATCGCCAGAACAAGTATGTTCGTCCAGAAGGTGTCTCCCTCATCGCTATTGCCGGCAGCAAGGATTACCTGTGGCAGAGCTATTTGTCCCAAAGCATAATACATAATTCTTTAGGTCGTCGCTCGAGCAGGTTCCCCAAACGCATTATTTCGTGTTTGGGGGCCCCAGTCACGAGTCACGAGATTTCAGGTACTCAGTTACCACCTTTACTCTCTCGCGTAGTTCTGTCTGTCAACACCCTCATTGCCTCACACTGGATGACCTTGCCGTAAAGGTTGCCCTTATCAATCGCATACACTTTAAGTGCATTGCTGTCTATCGTATCGGCTTGTTTCCTGCGAATCAGTTCATTTAAGCCCAGTTTGCGCATTGTAACATCGTTCTTGTCATTGCCTTTAGTACTCTCAATGACACTCAGCAGAAAATCCAGTTCTAATAATTCCATCCCGCCGGCCAGATTTCTTTCCTTACTTTCCTTGGCTGCTTCCTCGGAAGAATTCTTCTCTGACGGTCGCACCTCAACGACTTTACCTGGGCCGGTTCTTTTCGCCTCGGCCTTTTTCTCTCCAACGCTCCAAGCCATTTTTACACCTCCAATTTGAATAAAAACTCGATTACCTACCTGTGGCAGAGCTAAATCATAACTGTTTGTTGCCGGTTACTTTATGCCGTCTCCGACAGCACTTAAGAACAACGCAGTCGTTTATATACTCATTTGCCCTGACAGTCAAGAATCTTCTGTGAACTTTCCCAGCCCGGCTTCTCTTATGCGATTTAGATTGCCAATCCTGCTGGCGCCGAAGATAAAGCCGGAACCGGCAATGCTAAAGGTTTTTCTTTATTTCTTCATAGATACGCCGGGATTTTGTTTCGCTTCCGAAAACCCCTATCCGAATCGAAAGCTTGGTTGTCTCTTCCGTACTCGCAGAAAGTTTTATTGTAATTTTTTTGTCTTGTGCATCCCGTGCAACAATCGTTGCTGACATTGCGTCTTTTGTTTTTTTGGTTACATTTAACCCAAGCTCTTTTATTGCCTTTTCCGTCGCCTCGTAAACATCGTCGAGGCTTTTTGACTCAACAGTTTGCAAATCACCCCTGACATAGGCTACCGTCCCTGCTCCCGCTCCCACCGCAGCAACGACACAACCCTGAATAAATACAGCCATCCCAACAAACAAAATCATTATAACAACTTGCTTCTTTTGCATCTCAGCACTCCTTTCTGCTAAAAAAATCAAATATCTTTGTCAATATTGCTTCTGTCAATCCCTCCCATACCGTAATTACCCATCAAACCTTTTCTTGTATTCGGCCATAGCGGCATCAATAATTTTTTTTACCCCCACATTATGTTTCTTTGCTGCCTTGACGCAGTCTGAAAGTTCCGGCTTGACATTCACAATTTGCCCGCCGGTGGAACCCTTTTTAACGTTTATTTTACCGAACTCCGTCTCAACGCTAACAAACTCTCTGGCCAATTTCTTTCTTTGCAGAATCTGTTTTCTAATCCCGAATGTAAGCCCCTGTTTGAAAATAACCTGCTCTAACTGTTCTGCGAGCCGGATTTTACAGACCACACTTATCTTGACGGCAGGGCGGTTATGCTTCATATAGATTGGCGTAGTAAAAACATCCAGCGCTCCACACTCAAGCAGTTGCTCACTCACAGAGCCGACCACTTCACCGCTCACATCATCAACGTTTGTCTCTAACAAACAGACCGAATCTGTATCTTCCGAAGCTTCATCTGCACTTTGGCCCAGAATCAGCCGCAGAATATTCGGAAATTCTTCAGAATCCAGAGTCCCTGCTCCATATCCTACCGTTTCGATTTTCATTGACGGCAGCGGCCCGAATTCATCCGTTATGGTTGTCAGAATTGCCGCTGCCGTAGGAGTCAGCAATTCAAACTGTCCCGGCCCGCTTGTAACCAGCACACCTTTTATCAGTTCAGCCGTTGCAGGTGCGGGAACCGGCAGTACGCCGTGAGCGCATTTAACGGTGCCACCGCCAATACTCAATGCTGAGCAATAAACTCTCTCAACCCCCAGTGCCTCAATACCGATAGACGCCGATACGATATCAACGATTGAATCGATAGCGCCAACTTCGTGAAAGTGAATATCATTGTGGTTTTTACGGTGAACAGCACCTTCTGCCCGGGCGATTTTTTCAAATATGCTCACGGCAGTTTTCCCGGCCTGTTTGCCTATTTTGCTTTGGTTTATAATTTTGGTTATCTGTTCCAGATTTCGATGCTGGCTTTGCCTGGGGATGACAGGTTTGAAGCTGACGGCTCTGAGACCGCATCGTTGGGTTTCGGTTATTTTTATATCGAGATTTTTTACACCAAGCGTCGCAAGCTGAGCTTTTAGAAATTCGGCATCGAGTCCGGCGTCAAGCATCGCAGCGACAATCATATCGCCCCCGGCACCGGCAAAACAATCAAAATAGGCAATTTTCATAACATCAACCTCAAAATCAGTCTTTAGTCTTGAGTCTTTATAGCAGTTGTCCTGCCACAATTATCTAATGCAGTAAGGATTTATTCAAGCACAAATAGTCATTATGCTCGACAGGCCGAAATTCACCCAGCCTGATTTTCCACATCAGTTCAAAATTT
>CAYXPG010000012.1:0-20968 GCA_964467205.1 uncultured Pirellulales bacterium
TGGGCCAGCGGGACATAAGCTGGGTAAGAATCTCCAAAGATGCTTTCAAAGCAGGATTCAGACTTGAACATATTGGTAAACTTCTTCACGCGATGTTTCACGACCAGTATTCCAACATCCTCGACAAAGTCCAGGTCAAGATATTTACGGAGGAAGAGCGGGTTCGTAAACTATCTGAAATGGCCCGTAAAGTGTATGCCGAACGCGATGAACGTCTTGAGGGTATGAAAGACGAAGATATCGAAACTTTCTACTCCTGCACACTCTGCCAGAGTTTCGCTCCGAACCACGTCTGTATTGTTTCTCCGGAACGGCCCGGCCTGTGCGGAGCTTATAGCTGGCTCGACTGCAGGGCGGCGTTTGAGATAACTCCAACCGGACCAAATCAGCCAATCACCAAAGGAAAGTGCATTGAGACCACCATCGGCCAGTGGGACAAAGTCAACGAATTTGTTCTCAAGGCCAGTGGCGGCAACATCGAGCGAATGAGCCAGTACAGTATGATTGTTGACCCGATGACCTCCTGCGGATGCTTCGAATGTATCGCAGCAGTACTGCCTTCAACCGGTGGAATAATGATAGCCAACCGTGAGTTTGTAGAGATGACTCCCTGTGGAATGAAGTTTTCAACGCTGGCAGGTACCGTCGGAGGCGGAAACCAGACACCCGGATTCATCGGACATTCGAAGCACTATATAAACTCAAGAAAATTTATTGCAGCCGAAGGTGGAATCAGGAGAATTGCGTGGATGCCCACTATGCTCAAAGAGGAAATTAAAGACACTTTCATCAAAAGGGCTGAGGAGCTTGGGCTTGGTGGAGAAGAGTTCCTCAACAAGATTGCCGACGAAACCACAGCCGTTACGGAAGAAGAAGTTTTAGAATTTATCACCAAAGCCGGACATCCTGTAACCACTCTGGAGCCTATGTTCTAAAAGCTTAAAGTGTATCGCCCAAAAAGTGGAGCAGGATACGAAATATGAGTTTTATGACAAAAAAATTAGTACAGTAAAGGATAAATATTATGGCGTTAACAGGATTAGAGATTTTCAAACTCCTGCCAAAGACCAACTGTAAAAAGTGTGGTATGCCGACCTGCCTGGCCTTTGCAATGCAGCTTGCTCAAAAGCGAGCTAAACTGGATGATTGCCCTGATGTTTCCGAAGAAGCCAAACAAAAACTTGCTGCTGCTGCCGAACCGCCTATCCGCAAAGTGAGCTTCGGCAGTGGTGATAATCAAGTACAGGTCGGTCAGGAGACGGTGATGTTTCGACACGAAGAAAAGTTTCACAATCCCACGGTTTTGGCCGTTACGGTCTCGGACAAACTGGCCGGCGAGGACTTAAAACAAAGAATTGAGACTGTGAATTCGCTTCAGTTTGAGCGGGTCGGGACTAAGCTTGGTGTTAATGCCATAGCAGTTATTAACGAGAGCGGTTCGGCCGATACCTTTGCTGGCGCCGCTGCTGCGGTGAAGGACTCAAGCACTCTTGCTCTGATTCTGGTAACCCAATCACCGGAGGCGATGGCTGCAGCAGTGGGCAAAACCGCAGAAGCCGTACCTTTGCTTGCGCATGCTGCGGGCGATACTGCCGAAGCAATGGCCAAAATTGCTAAAGAAAACAACTGTCCAATCGTGGCAAAAGCTGACTCTGTAGATGCCCTTGCTGAGCTTACTGAAAAAATTAAGGCCCAGGGAGTTGAGGACATCGTATTATGCCTTGAGGCTTCGAGTCCGCGGCAAAAGTTATATGACCTCTCGAAGATACGTGCACTGGCCCTGAAAAAGACCTTCAGACCGTTAGGTTATCCTACGCTTTCATTTGTTGCCGATGGTGATGATGACGCACAGTTAGCTTCGGCAATTGGTTTGATTTGCAAGTATGCCTCTATCGTGGTAATCGATACCGTAAAGCAATACGCTCTGCTGCCTATGCTTACTACGATGATGAATGTTTTCAGCGACCCGCAGAAGCCTGTCCAGGTGGAGCCGAAAATATATCCTATCGGTGAGCCTGATGAAAATGCACCTCTGATGTTTACTACAAACTTTTCGCTGACCTATTACACTGTCGAATCGGATGTCGAAGCCTCTCGCGTATCAAGCTATATTCTTGTTGTTGACACCGAGGGCACAAGTGTTTTGACTGCTTATTCGGGAGATAAGCTCAACGAGAAAACCGTCGCTGACGCTATGGCCAAGTACAATGTAGAAGGCCTCGTTAAACACCGTAAACTTATAATACCGGGTTATGTGGCGGTGATGAGCGGCAAACTCGAGGAAGCTACGAACTGGGAAGTTATGGTCGGCCCGAGAGAGTGTTCGATGCTGCCTAAATATCTGCAGGAAGTCTGGAAATGATAGCTCATCAGGACAACCGTAAAGTGTATCTTGAAGGAGATACGAAATGAAAGAGAGCAAAAAGAAAAAATGCACAGTCCGTTTTGAGCCGAGCGGCCTGAAGATAGAAGTTCCGGCAGGAACCGTTTTACTTGAAGCCGCCCATAAGGTCGGTGTATATCTTACCAGTATCTGTGGGGGGGATGGCTATTGCGGAAAGTGCAAAATCATAATCGACGAGGGAGAATTTCAAAGCAGACCCACCACGTTACTTACTCCTGAAGAGACACGTGAAAATGTAGTTTTGGCCTGCCAGACCAAAGTCCTTTCTGATATGACTGTAACCGTTCCAAAATTTCACACTCTGGAAACAAGTCAGATACTTATGGACGCGGATGCCCGCAGATTCAGCGAGCTTGCCGCTGATGTGCGGGCGGGGGTGTTTGGGTTTGACCCTCTGGTTCGCAAAATCTGTGTTGAAATGTCGCCGCCGACTGTGTACGATAATACAGCAGACCATGAGCGTCTGTATCTGGCAATAAGGGAGCAAATTGACGCCTCTGTAATGCAAACCGGCTTTCGTATTCTTCAAAAACTTTCGAAGCTGTTCGTTGAAGCCAATTACAAAGTTGCCGTCACTATAGGGCAGCGAGGCGGAACTATCGAAGTTATAGATGTTGAGGTGGGCAGACGATGCGAAACAAACCTTGCAGTGGCCATCGACTTGGGCACAACCACCGTCGTAGCCCATCTAATCGATTTGACAACTGCCGCTACAATAGATACCGAAGCGACATATAACAGCCAGATAAATTTTGGTGAAGACTACATTCGCCGAATCATGTACGCCGAAGAAAATAATGCATTTGACGAGTTGCAGAATCGTATCGTTCACGATGTGAATAATCTTATTGTTACGCTGGTGACCAGACAAAAAATCGATTTGCAGGATGTAACTGCGATTATTTGCGCGGGCAATACCGCAATGGTGCATTTTCTTTTGAGTCTCGACCCCACTCGAATACGTAAAGAGCCCTATATTGCATCGGTCGGTTTTGTCCCGCCAATCAGGGCGGCGGAAGCCGGCATCCAGATAAACAAGCGAGGATTGTTATACTGCCTGCCCAGTGTGGCTGCTTACGTAGGCAGTGACATAGTAGCAGGTGTATTGACTACACGAATTTATACCAGGAAGAAAACTTCGCTTTTTGTTGATATAGGGACGAATGGCGAGGTTGTTCTTGGCAATAAAGACTGGCTGGTTTGCGCCTCCAGCTCAGCAGGCCCGGCATTTGAAGGAAGCGGTGTCAAGCACGGTATGCGGGCGGGAGCCGGCGCCATTGAAAAACTGACCATTTTAGGGGATGGTTCTGTCGATTTTAAGACAATCGGAGATACTCATCCGGTTGGTATTTGCGGCTCAGGCCTTCTGGATACAATTGCAGAGCTTTTCGTGAACGGGATTATCGACCGCATGGGAAATTTTAAAATAAGCGATGACGAAAGATTTACAGAAGCCGACAGCGGCTGGCAGTTTCAATTAGTTCCACCCGCAAACGACCATCAGGAAATCGTAATAACGCAGGCAGATATTGAAAACCTTATTCGCTCGAAGGCGGGTGTCTTTGCCGCAATTAAGGTTCTTATGGATTCAACACAAACCAAAACCGAAGACATTGATGCGATTTATCTCGCAGGCGGCTTTGGAAACTTCCTGAATGTTCAGCAGGCTGTTACTATCGGTATGTTGCCGGATGTGCCGCTGGAAAAGATACAGTTTGTGGGGAACACGTCAATCGCAGGCGCAAAGACTGTTCTGCTTAGCAGGGAAGCCCTTGAGACGGCCGAGCAAATCGCCAAAAGTATGACATATTTTGATTTGATGAGTCATCCGGGATATATGGATGAATTCATCAGGGCGAATTTTCTGCCTCATACGGATTTGTCGCTGTTCCCATCGGTAGGACTTGTGGATAGTGTATAACGGATGAAAAGACGGGAAAAACGGTATGGCAAAAACTATCGCAATAAGTGGTAAAGGCGGCTCAGGCAAAACAACCCTTGCTGCTATGATTATCAGGTATCTGTGTGAGCAGGGCAAAGGTGCTGTTCTTGCCGTAGATGCCGACCCCAATTTCTGTCTGGGTTTGATGATTGGGGCCGAGCCGGAACAGACCATTGCGGAAATTCGGGAAAAAGCTGCTGAAAAATCGCCAACGGTGCCGGGGATGGACAGGGTGCGTTCTTTTGAATATGGTATTCAGCAGGCAATTACCGAGGCAAGAGGCTTCGATTTGCTTGCTATGGGTCGGCCGGAAGGGCCCGGCTGCTATTGCGCCGCAAATAACCTTCTTCGGCAGTTTCTGGATAAACTAAGTGGTGCGTATAGTTACGTAGTGATGGATAATGAAGCGGGAATGGAACATCTCTCCCGCAGAACCACTAATAACATTGACCTGCTTTGTATAGTGGCCGAAGCGACGGCTCTTGGAGCAGTTACCGCTCAAAGAATTTTTGAACTCGCTAAAAAATTACCAATAACCATAAAAGAAATCGGTCTTATCTGGAACAAAACCGACAAAGCAAAAGAACTGGATGGAATAAATATATTGGGATGCGTACCTTATGACCAGGCTGTCTGTAATGCTTCAATGCAGGCCAAAACTATCTTCGACCTTGAAGCCGGCAGCAGCGCATTTTTAGCTGTTAAAGAAATACTTGAACAAAAAATGAAATCAAATCCTGTCGCAACGGGCAAATGACAGAGTTTGGTCTTAATAGTGATTTTGGTTATTGTAAAATGTTTTAAGTTTAAGGAAATTTTAATAATATTGAAGACTTTGGAGGATTTCAAATGCCAGTTCCTGAAGTTGCAGAAAGTTTTACCGGCTCGGTAAATCGTCTTACCCTTGGAGCAACCAAAGACGATGGAGGGACTCGCACCTCTACCGTAACCATAGGCGGCGCGAAAAATGTGGTCTATGGCGGTTCTGTGGACCAGATGGGCGAAAAACCGGTTATTGCTATGGACGTTCTCGATAGTAAGCCCCAGGATTGGCCTGATGTCCTGGCTGAAAGCTATAAAGATGTGCTCGACAGCCCTGCTGACTGGGCCAAAAAGTGCGTCGATGAACTCGGGGCAGAGTTAATCTGTCTCAAATTCGATGGTATTCATCCTGATAAAGGTGATAAGGATGCTGCTCACGCCGTCAAAGTTGCCGAAGATGTGCTAAATGCCGTCGGTGTGCCGCTTGTTTTGTGGGGCTGTGGATACGACGAAAAAGATAATCAGGTTATGCCTAAAGTAAGCGAAGCCGCCAAGGGCGAAAACTGCCTGATAGGGATTGTGGAAGAGAACAATTACAAGGCCCTGACGGCTATTGCTTTAGCTGATGGGCATAATCTCATTACTGCAGCGCCTTTGGACATTAATATTGCAAAGCAGGTTAATATTCTTGTTTCGGATATGGGCTTTCCTCTTGAACGAATAGTAACGTTTCAGACCACCGGAGCGTTGGGATATGGAATAGAGTATGCTTATTCGATTCAGGAGCGACAGCGTCTTGCGGCTCTCGGCGGTGATAAAATGATGGCGATGCCGGTCATTTGTGACGTTGGTTATGAATCCTGGCGGGCAAAAGAGGCCAAGCTTGCTGATGCGCCGGGCTGGGGAGACGTAGGCGACCGTGGCCCGATGTGGGAGGCGGCTACGGCCATTTGCCTTTTGCAGGCCGGTGTTGATATAATTCGAATGCGTCATCCACGAGCGGTCAAAACTTTCAAAAATTTTATCAATCAACTCTATAGCCGATAGTGGCAGCCGATAGTGGTTGGATTTTACTTTAAATTTTAGATTAGGAAAGGTCTTTATTATGATACTGATTGCAGAACGAATTAACGGGATGTTCACCGATGTTAAGCAGGCCATCGCAGAGAAAAATAAAAAAGTCATTCAGGACCTGGCTAAGAGACAAACCGAAGCAGGGGCCACATATCTGGACGTAAATGTCGGCACCGCAGCGGCCGACCAGGAAGGGACTATACAGTGGCTCGTCGAGACAATCCAGGAGACCTGCACAACGCCGATATGCCTGGATTCTCAAAAACCTGACGTTATTGCAGCAGGACTGAAGGTCATTAATACCGACAATGGTGTTCTGCTCAATTCGTCACCTTTGAACAGGAAAAGCGATGAGGAAATTTTGGACAAATATATCGAAATGGCCCAGCAGGCAGGGCCAAAGGGAAATCTCATTGCACTTACGATGGACAAAAACGGTGTGCCTCAGGATATTGATACGCGAGTGGCTATCGCTGCGGAGATTGTCTCAAAAGCAATGGAAAAGGACTTTGGCTTACAGCGGTTGTTTATTGACCCTATTATCCTGCCGGTCAAGGTGCCGGATGCCCAGGTTCAGCCAGGCAATATTTTAGCCGCAGTGGACCAGATAAAATATCTTGCCGACCCTGCGCCGCATATGACAATGGGACTGTCGAATCTCTCTCAGGGAGCAACGGAAAGAAACCTGATAAATCGAGTATTTATTGCTATGGCTATATCGCATGGTATGGATTCGGCGATTGCTGACGTGCTTGATACGGAACTGATGAATGTGGTTGCTACTGCTGAGATGCTGATGAACAAGCAGCTATATTCGGATTCTTACCTGAAGGTTTATGCTGCTGCGAAAAAAGGGTGATTAGCAATTGCGTTGTGAGAAATAAAAGACGGGTTGTCGGAACTCGCTGAAAATACGGGAAAATGTGGGAAAAATTGGAAGTGAGGATAATAGCTTATGAAGCTTGATGCGACAAAAATGAAGGACTGGCAGATTGCAGAGGCTGCCGAAAAAACTATGAAGCCTGTGCGCCAGTTGGCGGACGAAATGGGACTTAAGGATGATGAGCTGCTGCCTATGGGCCTGCAATTGGGCAAGGTCGATTATATGAAAGTGCTTGACCGGCTCAAGGATGCGCCAAACGCAAAGTATATTGATGTAACCGCCATTACGCCAACGCCGTTGGGAGAGGGCAAAACAACCACCGGCATAGGCCTTATCGAAGGCTTGGGCAAGATTGGCAAGCGCGTAGTCGGCGCTATTCGCCAGCCCAGCGGCGGGCCTACATTCAATATCAAAGGCTCGGCGGCCGGTGGAGGACTTGCACAATGCATTCCTCTGACGCCGTTTTCAATCCGGCTTACCGGCGACATAGACTCTATCACAAACGCCCACAACCTGGCAATGGTGGCTCTTACCTCACGTATGCAGCATGAAAGAAACTATGACGACGCCCGCCTGGCCAAGAGCAACTTAAAGCGCCTTGATATCGACCCTGAGAGGGTGCAGATGGGATGGGTTATGGATTTCTGTGCACAGGCCCTGCGGAATATTACCATTGGCAAAGGCGGAAAAATGGACGGGTATGAAATGGATTCCGGTTTTGCCATCACCGTTTCCAGTGAAGTGATGGCCATTCTGGCAGTTGCCAAAGACTTAAAAGACCTGCGTGAACGTATGGGCAAAATTGTTGTTGCCTATGACAAGAAGGGCAATGAGGTCACTACCGCAGACCTCGAAGTTGATGGCGCAATGACGGCGTGGATGGTTGACGCCCTCAATCCTAACCTGCTGCAAACCATCGAAGGACAGCCTGTATTTGTGCATGCCGGACCCTTTGCCAATATCGCCATCGGGCAAAGCTCAATCATTGCCGATGAGGTCGGCACAAAATTGGCCGATTATCACGTAACCGAAAGTGGTTTCGGAGCTGATATCGGCTTTGAAAAATTCTGGAACTTAAAATGCCGTATGTCGGGCTTAACTCCGAACACCATTGTAATTGTGGCGACTATCCGGGCACTGAAGATGCACGGCGGCGGCCCTGAGGTTAAACCGGGACTGCCGCTGGACGAGGCATATCTGAAAGAAAATCTCGAACTTATCGAGAAGGGCTGTGAGAACCTTATCGCTCATATCGAGACCGTCAAGAAAAGCGGAGTCAAACCGGTAGTTTGTGTCAACAGTTTCTATGCCGACACCAAGGCCGAGATTGAACTGGTGCGGAAAGTAGCCGAACAAAACGGCGCGCTTGCCGCGGTTTCGCAGCACTGGCTAAAAGGCGGTGAGGGTTCGATAGAATTTGCCGAGGCCGTCGTTGCCGCCTGCGAAGAGAAAAATAATTTCAAGTTCCTCTATGAACTCGAAACACCTCTGAGAAAACGAATTGAATTAATCGCCAAAGAAGTTTACGGCGCTAATGGCGTAACTTATACGGATGAAGCTTTGGAAAAAGCAAAGGCCCTGGAAGCCGACCCACAGGCCGCTAAGCTGGGAACCTGTATGGTCAAGACACATCTGAGCTTGTCGCACGACCCGAACCTCAAAGGCCGACCGAAAGATTGGGAACTTCCAATACGAGATATTATGGTGTATAAAGGAGCGGGCTTTATTGTGCCCGTTGCAGGGGCGATTAAGCTGATGCCGGGAACTGCTTCGGACCCTGCTTTCCGCCGTATTGATGTTGACGTGAACACCGGAAAAGTAGAAGGGCTGTTCTAAAAACGCCTTCGGTGTCAAAGTGTTAGAATTTAGGTGCCAAGCGATGCAACCTGTATTACAGTTAGCGTTGGACCACGAAAACCTCAGCCGGGCCTTGAAGGTGGCTAAGGAGGCCGTCGAAGGCGGTATAGACTTCCTGGAAGCTGGCACGCCTCTTATCAAAAGCGAGGGATTAGATGCTGTAAGGGCTTTAAGAGGTGAGTTTCCCTCGATAACGATAGTCGCTGATATGAAAATAATAGATGCCGGCCGACTGGAGACCGAATGTGCAGCCAAAGCCGGCGCTAACATTATTCATGTACTCGGCGGCGCTTCTGATGCCACTATAAAAGAATGCATTGAGGCGGCGCGGCGTTATGATGCCAAAATTACCGTTGACCTGCTCGGCCTTCAAAGCAGAGAGCGGATGATTCAGCGGGCAAAGGAAGTTGAGCTTATGGGTGCGGCCTCGGTTTGTGTACATACACCGATAGATATGCAAATGAGAGGTGCTTTGCCTTTTGATGACCTGAAAGAAGTTGCATCAGCGGTCAGCATTCCGGTTACTGTGGCAGGAGGAATCAACTCTGAAACTGCGGCTGATGCAATCGAGGCCGGCGCGACAATAGTGATTGTCGGCGGCGCTATTACAAAATCTCCTGATGCCAGAAAAGCGACCCAGACCTTAAAGAAGGTCATAGCTACGGGTGTTCGAGTTGAGACCACATTTTTCAAACGCGGCGACAAAAAAAGCATCGCTGAGGTTTTGGCGAAGACTTCTGCTGCTGACGCAACCGAAGCGCTGCACAATACAGGCGCATTGGCCGGCATTAAGCCAATAGTGCAGTCAGTAAAAATGGTTGGCCGGGCCTTGACCGTCTGGACGTACCCGGGCGATTGGAGCAAGCCCGTTGAAGCGATAGATATCGCCGCTGAAGGAGACGTGCTCGTGATAGATGCCGGCGGAATGCCTCCGGCGGTCTGGGGTGAAAAAGCCACGAAAAGCTCTCTGCAGCGCAAACTGGCCGGGGTGGTAATTAACGGTGCAATCAGGGACGTTGCTAACATACGACAGATGAAGTTTCCCGCATTTGCAAAACTTATAACACCGGTTGCGGGTGAGCCAAAGGGCCAGGGTATGATTGATGTACCCGTCCAAATAGGCGGCCAGCACATTCGTACCGGTGACTGGATTATAGGCGATGACGACGGAGTCGTGGTAATTGCGCAGGAAAAAATCGTGGAAGTTGCAAACCGCGCACAGGCGGTTGTTGAGCGTGAAGAAAGGGAAATGGCTGAAATCGATGAGGGCAGCACCCTCGGGAAGGTTTCAGAATTGATGCGATGGGAGCAGTTGAGGAGAAAATCCAATGTCGAGAACAAAAACGGATAGTGACATTTTTGAAATTGCAGCCACACAATTCGAAGGTATCAGGTTACTGTTCGAGCAAATAGATGCCCGTGTTACAGAACGGCTGGTTCGTGCGCTGATGAGGGCCAAGAGGGTATTTGTTACCGGCAGAGGAAGGTCCAGCCTGCTGACGGGATGGTTTGCGATACGTCTTATGCAAATGGGATTTGACGTACATGTGCCGGGCGAAGTGACATGCCCCAGAATAACAAAGGGTGATTTGCTTGTTGCTATATCCTGTTCAGGCACCACGACAACCACAGTGGATTTGGCACGTATTGCGCACGAATCGAAAGCTAAGGTCATAGCGATAACAGCGATTGCCGAATCTGCATTGGCCGGTACCGCCGACGATGCTGTAGTACTGCCGGTTACCAATAAGGATATTATGAAGTGTTATAAGTATGGCATTGGTCCCTGCAACAATACGCTGTTTGAGCAGGCAATGGTCTTGTATTTTGACTCGATTGTTTACGCTATAATCGAACGCGAAGGAATTTCAAAAAGGCAGATAAGCAGACGACATACAAACCTTGAGTAAGGTTTTTTATTTGAATTTTAAGGAGTGACCGATGGCAGCAAAGATTATTGATGGTAAACAGGTAGCTGCAGATATGCGGGCCGAGCTCAAAGAGGAAGTGGCCAGGCTCGCCAGGGACGGTATTGTGCCGGGGCTGGGGGTAATCCTTGTGGGTGAGGACCCTGCTTCGCAATCGTATGTTAAAGCCAAGGAACGTGCCTGCGAGGAAATAGGACTTTTTTCCGATGACAATCGTTTGCCCGCGGATGCTTCGCAGCAGGAGCTGATGGCCGTTGTTGAAAGGATGAATAATGACCCGAAAATTAACGGCATTTTGGTTCAGTTACCTCTGCCCAAACATCTCAACGAGGCCGAGGTCCTTCTGGCGATTGCCCCGGACAAGGACGTTGATGGTTTTCATCCGATGAACGTCGGCAGAATGGTGGTGGGGGAAAAGGCTTTTCTGCCCTGCACGCCACACGGGGTAATTCAACTCCTGCTCCGCAGTGGTGTTGAAATCGAGAGCGCAAATGTAGTCATCGTCGGGCGAAGCAATATCGTCGGCAAACCCGTTGCGAATATGTTGATTCAGAAAAGTAATATGGGTAACGCTACAGTTACGGTTTGTCACACGAGGACAAAAAATCTCGCCGAGCACACACGACGCGCCGATGTCATTATTGCTGCGGCAGGCAGGCCTGATACGATTACGGCCGATATGGTTAAAGATGGCGTCGTAGTGATTGACGTAGGTGTCAATCGTGTTGAAGATTCGACAAAAAAGAGAGGTTACAGACTTGTTGGAGACGTTGATTTTGAAGCGGTAAAAGAAAAGGCCTCTTTAATTACTCCTGTTCCCGGCGGTGTCGGCCCAATGACAATAACTATGCTGCTTTACAATACCGTTGAATCCGCTAAAAGGGCTGCTGGTATTAAAGGCGACAAATGACAGTAATCAAAAGAAAATAGAAAGGAAAAGAAGTGGCGACTAAAAAATATCCAGTTGTTTGGCTGCAGGGAGCAGGTTGCACGGGCTGTTCTGTATCTGTATTGAATGCGGTAAGTCCGAAGTTCCAGAACCTTTTGCTCGATGAGTTGGTGCCCGGCCAGCAATTAAATCTGATATTTCACGCAACGATAATGGCCGGACAGGGTGAACCTGTTATTGAGGTTCTCAAGGACACCGAAAAGAACAGAAAGGGCGGCTACATATTAATTGTGGAAGGTGCTGTTCCTACCGCCGAAAATGGCAACTATGGTAGTATCGGCGAGAAAGACGGCAGGCATTTGACGATACAACAGAGCGTTGAAGAGATGGGCAAAAATGCCCTGCTGGTCATTGCCCTTGGCACCTGTGCCACTTTCGGAGGAATACCTTCGGCCAGGCCCAATCCAACCCTGTGTAAAGGAGTCAAAACAATATTGAACGAAAAGGGAATCAAAACTGCGGTTGTGAACATTCCGGGGTGTCCGGTGCATCCGGATTGGTTTGTAGGAACAATATCTGTAGTTTTGTTTTCAGGGGCGGATGCTCTGGAGCTGGACGACCTTGCTCGTCCGAAGCTTTTCTACGGCAGCTTGATTCACGAAAATTGCCCCAGAAGAGCAGACTTTGACAAAGGTAAATTTGCCGAAAAGTTAGGCGACCCGGGCTGCCTTTATAAATTAGGTTGTAAGGGCCATTACACCTATGCTGATTGTCCCTTGAGACAGTGGAATAACGGCCTGAATTGGTGTGTAAAGGCCGGCTCGCCCTGCCTGGGCTGTGTTGAGCCGGAATTTCCGGATGGCACCTCACCAATGTATGAGAAAATCACTTTTGAGGAACTCAAATGAGCACTAAAATAAAAATCGACCCAATAACAAGAATAGAAGGACACCTTGCTATTGAAGCGGTAATAGATGACGGCGTGGTAAAAGAAGCAAAAAGCGCAGGAACGCTTTTCAGGGGCTTTGAAATAATCCTGCAGGGCAGAGACCCTCGCGATGCCAATCGCATAACTCAGCGAATCTGCGGCGTCTGTCCTACTTCACACGCTACCGCCTCGGCTTTATGTCTCGATGACGCCTTTGGCTTAACCGATAGAATCCCGGACAACGGCAAAATTCTTCGCTCTCTAATACTCGGCGCCAATTTTCTCCAGTCGCATATCCTGCATTTTTATCATCTTGCCGCACTTGATTATGTCGATGCTGTAGGTGCCGTGGGCGACCTTTCACCCTTTATACCTCGCTATGAAGGTGATTATCGAGTCTCCGGACAGGCAAACGCCGAACTCGTCAATCACTATATAAAGGCCCTGGATATCAGACGCAAATGTCAGGAGATGCTGTCCATCTTCGGTGGCAAGATGCCTCATAGCATTGGTATTGTCCCCGGAGGAGTAACCGAAAAACCGACTGAGGACAAAATTACCAATTTCCTCTGGCGACTCAATGAAATCAGAGACTTTGTTGACAACATTTACATACCGGACATTATCACCGTCGCAAAAGCCTATGGTGACTATTTTACTATCGGCAAGGGTTGTCGAAGAATGATAGCGTACGGAGGTTTCGACCTGCCGGATGGCAGACTGTTTAAGCCAGGTGTGATTTCGGAAAAGCTGGAACTTGAGCAGTTCACAAAGGACAATATTACCGAGGATGTAAAGCATTCCTGGTACGCTGATTCAACTACGGGAAAAAATCCTGCCCGGGGACAAACGAAACCCCAGCTTGACAAAAAGCAGGCCTATTCCTTCCTGAAGTCGCCGCGGTATAAAGGTCAGGTCTGTGAGCTTGGGCCTTTGGCGCGAATGGTAAGCAATTATGTTCAGGGTGACGTTAAGGTAAAAAAACTGGTTGACTCACTGCTTGGCCAATTTGATGCAGGTGTTGACGTGCTGTTTTCAGTGCTGGGCAGACACGCCGCAAGGGCGCTCGAAGTAAAATTTGTTGCCGATGCTATGGTCGATTGGCTCCAGGACCTCAAACCCAACGAATCGTGTATCGTTGAGAATGAAATTCCTGAAACCGCCGATGGTGCCGGTTTGTCGGAAGCCCCGCGAGGTTCGGTAGGACACTGGATAAGCATCAAGGATAAGAAAATTGAGCGGTATCAGGTTATTACACCTACGGCCTGGAATGCTTCACCCAAAGATGATAAAGACCAGCCCGGTGCAATAGAGCAGGCGATAATTGGTACTAAAGTCAGGGACAAAGACAATCCATTTGAACTGGTCCGGATTGTCAGGGCGTTTGACCCCTGTCTGGCCTGCTCGGTGCATCTGCTTGATGCCGGCGCAAATGAGTTGGGAGTTTTTAGGGTTGTTTGATATGGAAATAAAAACAGATACCGGTTTGGCGACAGGGCACCGGAAAAAACGCAGAAGCAAACGTGTTTTGATTCTCGGCCTGGGAAATATCCTTCTTAAAGATGAGGGTATCGGCGCTTATATCGCTACAGAGCTGCAGAAAAAAAATCTGCCCGAAAATGTGGAGGTTATTGATGGTGGAACGTCCGGCCTTGACATTCTCTTGTCGCAGGACGGTTTGTATAAGCTGGTAATTGTTGATGCCTTAAAGGCCGGCAAAAAACCGGGCACTATCTATAAAGCCGTATTTAAAGGCCGAAAGAAAAATAACTTGATGAAAATTTTCAGCCGCAAAAAGGATTCCCAGATAAGCTTACATCAGGTCGGACTTATTGAAGCCCTGGCGGCTGCTGAAAAACTTAACCGTGCGCCATCTGAAGTTATAATCATTGGAGTTGAACCCGCCGAAGTGGATTGCGGATTAGAGCCGACCCAACTGGTTAAACAAAGAAGCGCGGAAATCATTAACACGGTACTTGAGGAAATTGAAGATGCTGTTTACGAAGACTAAACCAATAGAAGAAGTTTTAGAATCGCTCCGAAACGAAAAAAATATCTTCCTGTTGGCTTGTGACGGCTGTGCCGAAGCCTGTGGAACCGGCGGCAAAGACGGACTTGCGCAAATGAAAAACGAAATGGAAAAAGCGGGCAAGAGCATAGCTGGAACCTGCTTGGTCGATTTCCTCTGCAATAAAGTCCTCGTAACAACCCGGCTTTCCAGAGAAATGGAGCAAATTCAGCAGGCGGATTCTATTGTGGTGTTAACTTGTGGCATTGGCGTCCAGGCTGTCTCCAAAGTTGTCAATAAGGTTGTCCATCCTGCTGATGACACGGTGAGCCTGGGAGGGCTTCAAGGGCTCTGGCCTTCCGATGAGCGATGCAATGCCTGTGGACAGTGTGCACTGGACTATACAGGTGGTATCTGCCCGATTACTATGTGCGCAAAAAGTCTGCTTAACGGACCCTGCGGCGGCACCAAGGACGGAAAGTGTGAAGTTGACCCTGAAAAAGATTGTGGCTGGCAGTTAATTTATGAGCGACTGGAAAAACTCGGACGATTGGAAAACCTAAAGAAGGCTTATTCACCGAGAGACCATAGTAAAATGCTGCCTTCCGAGGACGTGCGAAAAACCCCGTTTTATGATTTAGAAAAGTAAATGAAAAGGAGGCATTTTAAGGTATGAAACTTATTGAGCGTTTCGAACAGGGCAAGTGTGTAGTAACCTGTGAAGTTGGGCCGCCTAAAGGCATAGAAATTGAAAATATCATAGAAGAATTGGTGCCTTTGCAGAGCAGGGTTGATGCCTTCAATGTTACTGATTTACAAAGCTCGGTGCTGCGGGTCGGCTCAATGGCGACCTGTCGGCTGTTGAAGGAAAAAGCTCTTGAGCCGATTATGCAGCTTACCTGCAGAGACCGAAATCGTCTCGGTTTGCAGTCGGATGTCTTAAGCGCCGCTGTATTAGGCATTGAGAATCTATTGTGTCTTACCGGCGACCATACAACATTGGGCGACCATCCGCAGGCGATGCCGGTGTTTGATTTGGATTCCGTGCAGTTGCTCTCGGCTGTCACATCGCTGATGAACGGCAAAGATATGGCCGGCAATGATTTGGAAGGTCAGCCGCCGCAATTTTGTCTTGGCGCTGTTGTCAATCCCGGTGCAGACCCTCTCGAGCCGCAGATTGCAAAGATGGAGAAAAAGATTGTAGCCGGTGCGCAGTTCATTCAGACGCAGGCGGTTTATGAAGTGGACAAGTTCGCTGCTTTTATGGAAAAGGTAAAGCATTTGAATGTGCCGATTATGGCTGGAATCGTCTTCTTAAAGTCACCCGGTATGGCCAAGTTTATGAACGCAAATGTCGCGGGAATACACGTCCCTGACGATATTATAGATGAATTGGCTGCCGCCGGAAAAGAAAAGAGGGTCGAAAAAAGCCTGGAAATCTCCGCACGACTGATTAAGGAACTCAAAGGCCTGTGCCAGGGAATTCACATTATGTCACTGGGCTGGGAGCGACATATAGCCGCCGTCCTGGAAATGGCCGGCTTATAATAGTCAACGTTGTTACTGAACTTTTAAAGTTGCGTTTTCGGGCGATAAAATATGAATCTTACAGAAGAGTCTTCTTTGGACTTTGAGCCGTTGAATAAAATACTGGCGTCAATACCCCAAACCGACTCAAATGAGCTTATCCCTTTTCTTCAGGAAATCCAGAACGCCTACGGTTATCTCCCGCCGCCTGTCCTCACTGAGCTTAGCACCAGAACGTCAATCCCTGCAAGCCGGATTTACGGGGTGGTGACTTTCTATGAACAGTTCTATCTCGAACCCCATGGACGTCATACCGTAAGATGCTGCCGCGGTACCGCCTGCCATGTGCGCGGCGGTCGCAATGTGATAAGGACGGTTATGCGAACACTCAACATTGAAGAAGGAGAAACAACTGAGGATATGGAGTTCACCTTTGAAACGGTGGCCTGCCTCGGTGCCTGTGCACTCTCGCCTGTGATGATGATTGACAAGATATACTACGGCAAAATGACACCGCAAAAGGCCAAGGCACTCTTGGCCCGCATGAACAAGGCCGAAAAGGAGACCACCTGATGGAGAGGCTCAACTCCGTTCGTGACTTAGAGGCTTGGCAGAAGAAACTCCTTGCGGCCGTGGACCCAAAAGCTGCGCTAATTATGGTTTGTGGCGGAACCGGTTGTACGGCCCTGGGGTCAACTCAAGTATATGAAGCTTTCGAGGCAGAAATCCAAAAACGCGGCCTAAGCGGCAAAGTCCAGCTTAAGCGAACAGGCTGTCACGGCTTTTGTGAAAAAGGCCCGGTAGTTGTTCTGCTGCCGGAGCAGTTTTTCTACCCCGGCATCGAGCCGGAAGATGTGCCGGAAATCATTGAGAAATCCATTCTCAAAAAAAAGCCTGTCGAGCGGCTGCTTTATACCGACCCTGCCAGCGGCAAAAAAATCACATACGAGTACGAGGTTCCGTTCTATGCTAAACAGCAGCGCAACGTCTTTCGCAACAATGGCCGAATCGACCCGGTCGATATCGCTGATTATGTAAGACGCGATGGATACACGGCTTTTGTTAAGACGTTGAAGGAATATTCTCCCGAGCAGGTTATAGAGATTGTCACTGCTTCGGGGCTTCGGGGCCGTGGTGGAGGAGGTTTTCCCACGGGAGTAAAGTGGGGGCTGTGCCGGAAAAGTCCCGGCGATGAAAAATATCTTATTTGTAATGCTGACGAGGGCGACCCGGGTGCGTTTATGGACAGAAGTCTTCTTGAGGGAACGCCCCATGCAATTCTTGAGGGAATGATGATAGCCGGTTTTGCTGTCGGCGCAAAGCTTGGTATTATATATGTCCGGGCTGAGTACCCGCTGGCCGTTCGTAACACAAAGGTCGCACTGGAACAGGCCCACGCTGCAGGCCTGCTTGGCGATAATATCCTCGGCAGCGGTTTTTCTTTTGATATCACTATCCGCCAGGGCGCAGGCGCCTTTGTCTGTGGCGAAGAGACTGCCCTTATTGCTTCGCTTGAAGGAAGGCGCGGGATGCCAATGTCTCGGCCGCCGTTTCCGACTCAAAAAGGCTACATGGGCAAGCCTACCAATATCAACAATGTCGAAACCTTCGCCAACGTTCCTCTGATAATACTTAATGGCGCCAGGTGGTACTGTGAGATTGGAACCGAAGGCAGCAAAGGAACGAAGATTTTTGCTCTTGCCGGAAGAGTCAATAATACCGGCCTGGTAGAAGTGCCGATGGGTACGACACTTCGTCATATAGTATTCGATATAGGAGGGGGCATCCCGAAGGGTCGAAAGTTCAAAGCCGCCCAGATGGGAGGCCCATCCGGCGGGTGCATACCGGCAAAGCATCTCGACATTGAGATTGATTACGACAGCGTCCGGCAGATTGGTGCGATAATGGGTTCCGGCGGCCTTATCGTAATGGATGAAAATACCTGTATGGTTGACGTTGCGAGGTATTTTCTCGAATTTGTACAGGCAGAATCCTGCGGTAAATGCACTCCCTGCAGGGTCGGAACAAAAAAGATGCTCCAGATTCTCCAGGGAGTCTGCCGCGGCGAGGCCAAACTCGAAGACCTCGATGTGCTTGAGCACCTGGCCGAACATATCAAAAAAGGCTCACTCTGCGGACTCGGACAGACCGCCCCCAATCCGGTGCTCTCGACTCTTCGATACTTCCGTGATGAATATGAAGAACACATTGTGCTGAAAACCTGCCGGGCAGCGGTGTGTGAAGAGCTTGTAAGGGCACCCTGTCAGCATGCCTGTCCTGCAGGTGTGAATGTGCCGGAATATCTTGCTTTGGCCGCTGAAGGAAAACTAAACGAAGCTGCCAATATTATCCGGAGACGCAATCCTTTTGTTTCCGTTTGTGGACGCGTTTGTGACCATCCCTGTGAGCAAAGGTGTCGGCGAAGTGAAATCGACAGCCCGCTGGCGATACGGGCGATTAAACGCTATATCGCGGACAATATGGAAGACTATGACAGACCGATGGCCAGACCGGCCAGCCAAAGACCGGAGGTTGCGATAATAGGAAGCGGACCGGCAGGCCTTAGCTGTGCATACTTTTTGGCGCTGATGCAAAGGTCATCGGTGATATTTGAAGCCCAGCCAATCCCCGGCGGGATGCTCACTCTGGGAATACCGGAATATAGACTCCCGAAAAAAATACTTCAAAAGGAAATAGATTTTATTCTCTCCCACGGAATCGAGCTTCGAACCAATTCAAAAATCGAAGATGCAGGCGAACTGTTCAAAGAAGGATTTAAGGCGGTGTTCGTGGCCACAGGCGCCCAAACGGGAAAGGCCATCAATATCGAAGGGATTGAGCTTGAAGGCGTCTTTGATGCGCTTGAGTTTCTGCGTAACAGAGCGCTGGGCAAAGGACTGAATTGTCAGGGCAAGAGAATCGTAGTGCTTGGCGGCGGCAATGTCGCAGTGGATACAGCTCGCTCGGCTGTTCGCCTTGGAGCAAAGAAGGTTACAATACTCTACCGAAGAACCCGAGAGGAAATGCCGGCCTATGAAGAGGAAATCGAAGAGGCGATAAACGAAGGCATTGAGCTTGTGACCCTGAGTATGCCAAAGCGGATAACCGGTGAAAACGGCACGGTAGCAGGTATTGAATTTGTGCGGGCAGAGCTTGGCAAAACAGATGCCGATGGCAGACGTCGGCCGATACCTATCGAAGGCAGCGAAAGTGTTATCGAATGTGACATTGTTATACCGGCTATCGGCCAGGTCCCCTCCA
Organism: uncultured Pirellulales bacterium; assembly: GCA_964467205.1. Taxonomy (GTDB): domain Bacteria; phylum Planctomycetota; class Phycisphaerae; order Sedimentisphaerales; family Anaerobacaceae; genus CAYXPG01. The sequence continues at coordinate 19,464 of CAYXPG010000012.1, forward strand.
CTGAGTCCTTAAAATTTGCTGGTGCCCCGGCATTGACCGACCGGGGGACGGTCAAAGTTGACCCTGTTACCTTTGGTACCGGCGTCGATAAAATATTTTCCGGTGGAGACTGTGTGACAGGGGCGGCCACGGTCATCCAGGCAATAGCAGCCGGTCAGAAAGCCGCTGTAAATATTGATAAAATGCTCGGCGGCGCAGGAAACCTGCCGCCGGATACGGGTTTTTCATTTACAAAGCCCGATGAAGAAGCTCTTGCTGAGGTGCTGGAGCGACTCGAAGAACAGGTTATTCCTCTCTCAAAACGCAAACGAGGATTTGCCGAAGTGGTTCTGGGCATCGGCCGCGAACAGGCCGCTGCCGAGGCGGGCAGGTGTTTAAGATGTGACCTTGAAGAACGATAACGGTTGAAAATATGACCGAAATAACAGTTACAATAAATGGCAGAAAACTTACCGGCCGGTCCGGCCAGACAATTCTCGAACTGGCACTGCAAAACGGTATTGAGATTCCGAACCTATGCTATGACCCGCGGCTAAAGCCTACCGGCGCATGCAGACTCTGTCTCGTGGAAGTCGAGGGACAGAAAGGGCCGGTCACCGCCTGCACCTTTGAAATTGTGCCGGATATGGTCATCCGGACAAACACCGAAGAAATTCTGGCGATAAGGAAAACAATTCTTGAACTGCTTTTTTATGAACACCGAGGCGTCTGCACAACCTGTGATAAGAATGGAGAATGCAAACTTCAGCAGTATGCTTATGAATATCAAATCGGTGATGAGGTCTTTAACCAGCCTGTTCCCGAACCAAAAGACAACTACACAACCGGCAATGAAGCTATAGAATACGACCCCAACAAGTGCATACGCTGTGGCAGGTGTATAAGAATTTGTGAAGAAGTGCAGATGGATAATGCCCTGACATTCAAGGAAAGGGCTGCCGACATTGAGGTTACCACTGCATTTGACATCCCCCTGAACGATTCGACCTGTGAGTTGTGCGGCCAGTGTCTCTCTTCCTGCCCAACGGGTGCTTTGTACGAGCGTGCTGCAAAAGCAAAAGGACAGTGCAAAGACCTCCTCCGCACAAGAACGACCTGTCCTTATTGCGGCGTGGGCTGCCAGATTGACCTTAACGTAAACCCGGGGACAAATGAGATTGTTCGTGTCACCAGCCCTGTCGGATGTATTCCAAATAACGGCAATCTTTGTGTCAAGGGCAAATTTACAATGGATTTCGTCGCTGATGAAAACAGACTCACAACGCCTCTTATAAAGCGAAACGGCAAATTAGAAAAAGCCACATGGCAGCAGGCTATAAAGTTAATTGCTGAACGTTTAACCAGGATAAAGACGGAATTTGGCCCGGATGCAATCGCCGGATTATCATCGGCCAAGTGTACAAATGAGGATAACTACGTCTTCCAGAAATTTATCCGTGCCGCTGTTGGTACAAACAATGTTGACCATTGTGCCCGGCTGTGCCACGCATCAACGGTTGCCGGAC
>CAYXPG010000012.1:21068-22735 GCA_964467205.1 uncultured Pirellulales bacterium
ACAAACAATGTTGACCATTGTGCCCGGCTGTGCCACGCATCAACGGTTGCCGGACTTGCGAGGGCGTTTGGCAGCGGAGCTATGACAAATTCTATCGATGAACTGAAAAACACGCGGTGCATATTTGTGATTGGCTCGAATACCACCGAGGCACATCCGGTAATTGCCCTTAGCATAAAAGAGGCGGTGGTTAATAACGGTGCAGAACTGATAGTAGCTGACCCGCGTGCGATTGACCTTGTGCGTTTTGCTGCTCTACATATCGCACAAAAACCTGGCACAGATGTTGCGCTTATCAATGCGATGATGAATGTGATAATAGACGAAAAGCTGCTCGACAGCGACTTCATAAACGACCGAACCGAAGCTTTTGCTGACTTAGCCGAGACAGTAAAGAATTTTACGCCTGAAATGGCTGCGGAAATCACCACAATACCTGCCGATAAAATTCGCCAGGCCGCCAGAACCTACGCCCGTGCATCGACTGCAAGTATTATTTACAGTATGGGTATAACTCAGCACACCACCGGTACGGACAATGTGCTCAGTCTTGCAAATCTCTCTATGCTGACCGGCAACGTCGGCTTCGAATCAACCGGCGTCAATCCTCTTCGCGGCCAGAATAATGTCCAGGGCGCCTGCGACCTCGGGGCCTTGCCGAATGTTTACCCGGGGTATCAATCGGTGGAGGACTCCGATATAAGGGCAAAATTCGAAACCGCCTGGGGCAAAGAGCTTTCACCAAATAAGGGCCTTACGGTCGTTGAAATGATGCACGCAATTGAACAGGGCAAAATCAAGGCATTATATATGATGGGAGAAAATCCCGCTCTTTCCGACCCGAACCTTAACAGAACCAGAGATGCCCTTGCCGGCGTTGATTTCCTTATCTCTCAGGATATGTTCCTTACCGAATCAGGCGAGTATGCCGATGTTGTTTTACCTTCTGTCTGTTTCGCTGAAAAGGACGGCACATTTACGAATACCGAAAGGCGCATCCAGCGAGTCCGAAAAGCCATTCCACCGCCTGACGGTGCCCGCAATGACTGGGAAATCATCTGTGCCGTGGCAGCTCAGATAGGCTATTCAATGGGATATGATGGTGCTGACAAAATAATGGATGAAATCGCATCTGTCTCACCTATTTATGGTGGAGTCTCCTTTGACAGGATTGAATCGGTAGGGCTGCAATGGCCCTGCACCGATAAGGACCATCCCGGCACAAAGTACCTTCACAAAGGAAAATTCACCAGGGGCAAGGGTAAATTCCACGCCGTAGAGTTCAAACCACCCGCTGAGGTCCCCAGCGACGAATATCCGTTTGTGCTCTCGACCGGCAGGCAGTTATATCAATTCCACACCGGTACCTTAACGAGAAAATCAAAGGTCGTCAACCAGGTTTCGCCTACCGGCTATGTGGAGATAAACACCGACGATGCGAAAAGATTTGAAATTACCGATCGAGAAAGCGTTGAGGTTCTCACCCGTCGCGGCAAAGTTACTACGCCGGCAAAGGTAACCGATAACATCCAAAAAGGCTGGCTGTTTATGCCGTTCCATTTCTCCGAAGCACCTGCCAATATGCTCACCAATGATGCTCTGGACCCAATAGCTAAGATTCCCGAATACAAAGTTTGCGCAGCAGCAATTCGAAAAGTTCAGACAAC
>CAYXPG010000013.1:0-9367 GCA_964467205.1 uncultured Pirellulales bacterium
TATGGCCTTTGCCTCGACCTGCCTGACCCGCTCACGCGTAACCTTGAAGATTCTGCCGACCTCTTCCAGCGTATAAGTATAGCCGTCACCGATTCCATATCTGAGTTTAATAATCTCCCGCTCGCGATATGAAAGCGTCTTGAGGACAACATCTATTCTTTCCTTGAGCATTCCCTGAGTGGCAGAAGCCACCGGCGAATCAACATCGTCATCTTCAATAAAATCGCCGAAGTAGCTGTCTTCGCTTTCACCTATCGGCCTATCGAGACTGATAGGATGTTTTGAAATCTTAAGCACCCGGCGCGTCTCTTCAATAGTCATCTCGGCTTCAACGGAGATTTCCTCGATTGTCGGCTCTCTTCCCAGTTTTTGAAGCAGATTTTTGCTGGCGTTTCGCAGCCGGCTCATAGTCTCTATCATATGCACAGGGATTCGAATGGTACGGGCGTGGTCTGCGATCGCACGCGTAATCGCCTGGCGAATCCACCAGGTCGCATAAGTGCTGAATTTGTAGCCTCTTCGATATTCATATTTATCCACCGCCCGCATCAGCCCGGTATTACCCTCCTGAATTATATCGAGAAAACTCAGGCCGCGATTGCGGTATTTTTTTGCGATTGAAACCACCAGTCTGAGGTTTGCACCTGAGAGATCTCTCTTTGTTTGCTCGTACTGCTCGAACACTCTGTCAATTGTTCTCAATCTTTTTTCAAGCTGTTTTGGTGTCTCAACCACCAGCTCTTCAAGCCCGTCCAATTCCTGTTTGATTACTTCAATGTCTTCTGTGGTGTAATCTCCGTTGGGCCCGTCTTTGACAATATTCTCCAGTTGTTTCATTTTATGGCGGATGCCCCGGAGTTTATTTTTCATCGGCTGGATTCTGCTGGTTCGCAGGCTGAGCTCCTCCAGAAGCGTTGCGATTTTTCTTCTGTTCCGGTATAATCGCTTTAATATTTTTCTTGCCTGTGCATTATCTTTGGCCTGCAGAGAGTTCTTGAACAGCTTTTGATTGAGCTTTATCAGTTTATTTACGGTCTCAATGTTCTCCGGCATTCGCTTCTTTATCACGCTCCTTATGAGGTTTTCAGCGGTATTAATTTTCATCGTTCTATCGAAGGATAATGTCCCCTCGTAAACCTGCTGCAGTATATCAATGGCGTTTCTGGCGCAGTAATCGCTTTCGAGCATTTTTCTGCGAAAAGCCATTCTGGTCAGCTCGATTTTTCTTGCCAAAGCAATTTCATTTTTTCTTGAGAGCAGCGGAATCTCACCCATCTGGGTTAAATACATCCGAATAGGGTCGTCTATTCGTTTTTCGACCTGTTCGCCGATGAGCTGTTTTTCGAGCAGTTCATCCTCTTTGAGCTGCTCCTTTCTCTCTCTTTCTTCCAAAGTTTCTTCTGGCACTTCGAAACCTTCGTCGGGCCGCTTTTGGACATCAGCTTCGTCAAGGAGTGTGATTCCCATTTCACCAAGCGTTGCCAGCAGGCTGTCCAGCCGGGTGGGGCTGACGGCTTCCTCAGGCAGATACTCATTCATCTCGTCATAAGTGAGGTATCCTTTTTTCCTGCCTCTTTCAATAATCGCTTTTATCTGCTGTTCGGCATTTTTAGGCTGGGTGCTCGGCGCAGATACCGGTTTGGGTTTGGGGGTATCAGAGCTGGCATCCGGTTTTTTCGCTTTTAAACTTTTTTTGGCCATATGGGGTAACCTAATATCGATTGATTATCGTTTAACTTTTATTCCATTAAGAAATCATTCACTATACCATGCCGACGTTATGCGGATTTTGTTTTTCGGTATTTTCAGAAAAATCCCGCAAAAACCGGCTCTGGTCCTGTATTGTTTTTATCTCACTCTTTTTTTGCCGAACCCGGTGGCGTTTTATTGCACTCAATGCCCCTTTTAAGCGAGATTGAAAATTTCCTTTTTCTTCTCCCTGCTGGGCCAATTGGACAATACACTGTCCTGTTTGCACCGATTCGGCTTTAGCCAGTATTTCCTTCAGCGATGCTTCGGGTCTGCTGTTAAGCGTTTCAAATAATACAGATGCTGTTTGGCTCAATATCGGCACGTCAAAAGTCTCTGCTGTAATTTTTTGTTTTACGCGCTCAAAAAGTTTCGGCTCATTAAGCAATATTTCCAGAATTTCTCTCTGTGCTGCGGCAAAGAATCCTTTCCCAAGGTCTATTTTCACTACTTTTTGGTTTTCGATATTATAGCTTGCGCTCCTTTGTGCCCTCGAGAGTCTTTTTGCCAGTTCGGCATTTATCTCTTTCGTACTAAGGCCGATAATTTCCGAGAGCCGATTAATGATTAATCCTTTGTCTATAGCCGCCAGATTACCTGACTGCATACTTGCTACGATTGTTTGCAGGAATTCTTCGACGGCCGCTTTCTTGCCGGTAAAAGTTTCATCGGTTCCGAAGGTTTCTGTCAGTCTGTTCCATTTGAATCGGAAAACATCTTCTGCTTCTTCGACCAGCTTTTCGAAGGGTTCTTTGCCTGCTTCCAGCAGAAAATCACACGGGTCCTTGCCCTGTGGTACCGAGGCAAGTTTGATATTTATATGCTGCGAGAGGCACACATCGAGCGCCCTGTTGGCCGCTTCAATACCTGCAGTGTCACTATCGAAAACCAGAACAATCCTTTTTGCATATCGCCTCAGGATTCGCGCGTGGCCTCTCGTAAAACTTGTTCCCAGTGTTGCAACGATGTTTTCGCAGCCTTTAGTGTGCGCCATTATGCAGTCAGTATAGCCCTCGACGACCACTGCTGTTGCCGAAGAGACAATGCCGTGTCTAGCCTGCTGCAGGCCATAGAGCGAATTGCTTTTGTCAAACAAAACCGTTGCTGGTGAATTTATGTATTTGGCGCCTTTTTCATCCAGTGTTCGTCCGCCGAAACCGATTATACGCCCGGTAACATCGGTGATTGGAAACATCAGGCGGTTTACAAATTTATCGCTGAGGCCGGGGGCCTGGCCTGTAATAAGACCAGCCTGGGCCAAAAGTTTAACCGGCACCCTGCGGGCCTTAGCAGCATCGAGTAAATCATTTTGCAAACCGGCCAGGCCGAGCTGCCATTTTTTCACGCTATCCGGTGGTATCTTTCTTTTGGCGATGTAATCACGGGTGGATTTTCCCTTTTGTTCGTCCATCAAGTTCTCGTGGAAATGTTCTGCTGCCCAGGCATTGACCTTTGCCAGTTTGTTTGGGTCGATATCTGTTGACTTTTGAACTTTATCTTTTACGGTTTTTGTGAATTTTAGTTTTATGCCTGAGCGTTCGGCCAGTCTTTCTATCGCCTGTGGGAAGGTGAGGTTTTCGCGCATCTGAACAAACTTGAACACATCCCCGCCGGCACCGCAGGCAAAACACTTAAATATCTGCTTGGCGCTGTTGACATACAGGCTCGGTTTATGGTCGTCGTGGAAAGGGCACAACCCGACCATTTCCCGCCCTTTTTTGGCCAAACTGATATGCTCGCTTACGACGTCAACGATGTCGTTGGCCTGCTGAACCTGATAAATCATATTATTGTCAAATGATACCGGCATATCCACCGCTATAAATCGCTTATCGTTCCCCAAATCCTTATTTTTCTACAACAAAACGTCTCAGACCAAACCTGAAATTGCAATTGGCCCACACCCTGTGCACTTACTCTTAAAACCCTGAGGCTGCGAGTTGCCTCATTTTTTCCCACCAGGGGGCAAATTAGCCTCAAACCTCCATTGATAAATGGCTGTCTATTAATAATATAGTCCGATTTGCCAAAAAGTCAAGTTATGCGGAAAAAACACTGTTTCAATACTGTTAAAGCCATTTCTTAGTGTTTTGGACACTTGGTTAGATAGGACTGGTAGCAACAAATCAACGTCAGGATTTGTGTATTAGCTCTATGGTTTTGGGTAATCTGGGCGCTTTCTTTACTCTTGAGGCAGGGCGAAAAAGGCCTTGCTGGTGGCGGTTACCGCTTTTGCGAAATCGGGCAAGTCCATTTGCTTTAACTCGGCCAGGCATCTGGCGGTGTGGAGCATAAGGGCCGGCTCATTGATTTTCTGCCTTCGCATGGGCTCAGGCGACATATACGGACAGTCTGTCTCAATCATCAATCTCTCAGTCGGGACGATTTTAGCGCTCTGGCGGGCGAAATTTGCGTTTTTGAAGGTAACTACGCCGGTAAAAGAGATGTAGTAACCCCTATCCAAAACCATCTTTGCCTGCTTGGGCGAATAGCTGAAACAGTGAAAAACAACCTTTTTAACGCCGCTTGTGAAGTCCTCCAGAATATCCATAGTCTCATCGAAGGCCTCCCTCGAATGGATAATCACAGGCAGATTCATTTCGGCGGCGAGCTTAAGCTGGGCGGCGAAGACCCTCCTCTGGACGGGTCGTTCGGACAAATTGTAATGAAAATCCAGCCCTGTCTCGCCAATAGCAACGACCTTTTGATTTTGCGCAAGCTCTTTTAGCTGCTCGATTGTCTCGGCGGTTACAGTCTTGGCATCGTGGGGGTGGATTCCAACAGCAGCGTACATATTTTCATACTTCTCGGCGATTTCGATGACTTTCCGGTTCTGCTGCGAATCGGTGCCTACTGTTATCCAGCCGGTTATCCCTGCAGCGATGCTGCGTTGGGTAACCTGCTCGACGTCACCGATTAACTGTTCAAATGTCAAATGACAATGTGTATCAATCAGTTCCATCGTTTTTACATAACAAAGGCGTTTTCGTAATGTCTTATCTGTACCATGCCGGTTCGGCCGAGCACTATCGCAACGACATCAAAGCGGTATGGCCTGGCTTCTATATTGTTCGCTGCGAGAAAGTACCGTGCGGTCCTTTTCAATTTATGTTGTTTTGATAAAGTAATAACTTTCTCTGTTGGTGTCATGCTTTCATCGGCCCTGGTCTTTACCTCGACAAAGACAATAGCACTGCGGGGAGCTACCATAATCAGGTCGATTTCACCGGCCTTGCAGGAAAAATTTCGGGTAAGGGTTTTTAGGCCTTTTCTTTTAAGGAATTTTTCGCAGCGCTTCTCGCCCCATCGCCCGAGCAGTTTGGCATCGCGGAGCAGACGACTTCTATTGAGCAGCAAAGGAAGCAATTCCTATGTCCCTCCGGCATTATTTTGAAACGGTGTGCTCACTGTGGCGTTGTGAAAGTTTGACCGCTTTGCCCGTCCGTTTTCGAAGGAAATACAGCTTTGCACGCCTTGTCTTACCGCTTCGAATCGGCTTTATATCCATCACATTAGGCGAGTGAAGCGGGAAGATTCTCTCCACGCCCTCATTGCCCACAACCCGCCTCACTGTAAAGGTCTCGTTAATACCACGTCCTTTGCGGGCTATCACGATACCGGTAAATACCTGAATACGCTCCTTGCCACCTTCCCTGATTCTGCAACGGACATCGACCGTATCGCCTATCTCAAAATGCGGTATATTCTTTTTGATGCTTTTGCTTTCAACAGCATCCAGTAATTCTGTTTTCACTGGTCAATCTCCTGTTTTTTGTATTTAGCAGCTCGTAATTAGCAATTCATCGACTTAATCTTATTTGAATCATACAGTGTAACCATTTTTGTCCTGAAAACAAGTACTTTTTCAAAAGTTGCGGTATTTTTGCCTAAGAGAGTATTACGGCTGGTTATTTATTATTCTTTGGCGGCATTATAGGCCAATGCGGTGAATCGGTGCGGGCGGTTTTCAGATAGGCCTCGATTTCAGCAATTATTTCAGGATGTTCGGCGGCGATGTTGTTTTTCTCGGCAATGTCGGTTTTCAGGTTATAAAGCTCTAAAGGCCCGGTCGGGCTCAGGCGCACCACCTTGAAGTCGCCCATCCGCACCGCCAGATAGAAACCTTTTTTCCAGTGAAAAAATTCCCAGTACAAAAACTTATGCCTTTTCTGCCTGTCATCCCGGCCCAGCAGAGTTGGAACCATCGAGATGCCGTCGATATTTTCCGGTGCGCTGACACCGGCCAGTTCGGCGCAAGTGGGCAGAAAGTCCCAGAAGGCGGAGATGTGGTCGCTTTCAGCAGCCGGTTTGATTTTGCCCGGCCATTTCACAACCAACGGTGTGCGGATGCCACCTTCGTACATATCGCGTTTGCGTCCCCGCAGCAGGCCGGAACTGTCAAAACGACCCTCCCACCGCTGTGCAGCCCCATTGTCAGAACTGAAAAATACTATCGTCTTCTCGTCTATGTTCAATTTCTTTAATAAATTCATAGTCCGCCCGATGTCTCTATCCATTCGTGTAATCATCGCCGCATGCACCTTTTCTTTTTTCGCCCAGGGCCTGTCCGAATAAGGTTCGGTGCTCGGAATTTCATATCTTGTGTGCGGGATAGTGTATGGCAGATACAGGAAAAATCGCCTGTTTCTGTTTTGCCTGATGAAATCCATCGCTTCGGCGGTGAAAAGGTCGTGGCTATAGGTGCCCTTTTTGCCCGCTTTGTTTTTTTCGAGTATGATTTTTTTACCGTTTTTCCAAAGATATTCGGGGTAGTAGCTGTGGGCCTTTCTCTGGCAGAGATAGCCGAACCAATGGTCGAAGCCCTGTTTATTTGGAACACCTGAGGAACCCGGCCCGCCGAGCCCCCACTTGCCTACAACGGCGGTAATGTAGCCGGCCCGCTTGAGCACTTTGGCAACCGTTATCGTTTCAGCGGCTATGGGATACTGCCCCTCCGGCTTTATTTCCCTGTTGCCGCGAACTGCAGTGTGGCCGGTGTGCAGGCCGGTCATCAAAACGCAGCGGGATGGCGCGCATACCGTGCTGCCGGCATAGTGCTGCGTAAAGCGTATGCCCTCGGCGGCAATCCTGTCGATATTGGGTGTCTTAATGTGCTTTTGTCCGTAGCAGCCCAAATCGCCGTAGCCCAAATCGTCAGCTAAGATAAAAATGATGTTAGGCCGTTGTGTTTTGTTGGCTATGAGGCCGGCAAGCTCGCTTTTACAACCGCTAAAAGGTATTAATCCCGCTGCAGCCCCGCCGGCCACAAATGTTAAAAACTGACGACGGTCGATATTATTTCCCATTTTTCACCTTTCGATTCTTGACCATTATTTTGGAAATCCTGTATTAATTAGTTTCCTGTTTTCTTTTTTGACTTTTTGGTGGTTTTTGGCTTTCGGTCCCAGGGCTGAGGCGGTGTCGGGTCGTACTTTGGGCTGGCATCGGTTCGGGGAAAAGACTGCACAACGGCCTCAAGCTTTGCCCGTGCCGCTGCAACTTTAGGGTCAGGACTGTCGATTATATTATTTTTTTCGGCCGGGTCTGAGAGTATCTCAAAGAGTTTCGAGCTTTTGCCGTTCTCAACCCAGAGTTTGTACTGTTTGTCGCGCACAACCCTGTCGGTGAAAGTCTTTTTGGTCTTGACCCTGCCGTCGGCAATCCTGGCGGGGCCAAATCCCATAGCCATAATCCACCGGCGGTCGGAATCTTTCTTTTTGCCTAAAATCAGTTTTGCGATTGAACGGCCGTCAATGATAACATCTCCAGGCAGCTTTGCCCCGGCCAATTCGGCAAAGGTGGGCATCATATCGGTAAAGTCGGTCAGGGCATCTGTTTTGACTCCGGCAGGAACCAGAGAAGGACAATTGACAATAAACGGCTCTCTGACGCCGGCTTCAGCCAGCGAAGCCTTGCCGCCCTTAACCGCTCGGCCGTTCATCCGTCCGGTTATACTTCTAACTGTGCCGTTGTCGCTTGTCCAAAAGATAATCGTATTATTGCGTATCGCAAGTTCATCCAGTGCTTTGACAATTTTGCCGAGTATGTAATCGGCATAGCGGACCATTGCTTTATGGCGGGCGTATTTGCCGGTTACGTTTGGCTCGGCGGGTGTGCTGGTAAACGGCGTATGCGTCAGGCACATAGGGTAGTATAACATCATTGGTTTGTTTTTGTTTCGCCGCATAAAATCAATCAGAAAATCCGAAAACACATCTTCGCCGAATCTGCCTTTGTATGTTTTGCTGCCGTCTTTGGTGTGGATGTAAGGGTCCCAGTAGCGTTTTTTACTGCGAGTGAGATTGTTGCCTTCTCCGCCGGTCCACATACAGTATTCGTCGAAGCCGTGTTCTTTCATAATCTGCGGCTGCAGCCTGAAGTCGTTTATCTGCCATTTTCCCGCCGCTGCGGTAACATAGCCGGCCGATTTCAACACGCGGGCGAAAGTCATATTGTATTTTGGGTCGAAGTGACATCCCGCCCCCCATCGCGGCACGTCCCAGTGATTTACCCAGCCGTTGCGCCAGGGGTACCGGCCGGTCAAAAGTGCCGCTCGAGTGGGCGTGCACTGGGCCATCGAGTAGGCATTTGAAAACTGCATCCCTCCGGCGGCCAGTTTGTCGATGTTGGGGGTTTTAATATCTTCGGCACCGTAGCAGCTCACCCATTCGGGGCCAAGGTCGTCAACCATAATAAAGATGATATTGGGCTTTTTGCCGACACTTGGCAGGCCGATTGCCTGGGAAGCATTTAGGCAGCCACCCGCCGCCAGCGATGCCGCCCCCAGGCCGGCGGCTTTTAAGAATTCTCGACGATTCAGTCTATTCACTTGCTCTTCCTATTTACTGTCGCTGCTGTCTAACAAATCGGGACGGTGTTTTTTTGTGCGCTCAAGGGCCTGTTGGCGACGCCATTCGGCGATTTTGGCGTGGTCGCCGCTCAAGAGAATATCGGGTACCTTCATATCGCGAAAAACTTCCGGCCTTGTGTATTGCGGATACTCCAGCAGGCCTTGGCTGAAAGAGTCGTCCTTTGCTGAGTTTTCATCGCCGAGGGCCCCGGCCAGTAACCTGACCACTGCGTCGATGATTACCATAGCCGCCAGTTCGCCGCCGCTGAGGACATAATCACCGATTGATATTTGCTCGGCGCCGAGGCCAATTCGGATTCGCTCATCGAAACCTTCGTATCTGCCTGAGATTAAGACGAGGCGTTCTTCGGTGCTTAATTCAACGGCCTTTGCCTGGTCGAATTTTTTGCCCTGAGGCGTTAATAATATGACGCGTCCCTTTTGGGGTGAGAGCTTTTCGACATATTCGAAGCAATCGAAGAGAGGCTGGGGCATCATAACCATACCGGCTCCGCCCCCGTAAGGCTTGTTATCAACCCTGTTATAACTGTCAGCGGCGAAATCTCTTATATTTGTAAGAACAATATCTACGAGTGCCTTGTCCTGTGCCCTCTTTAATATCGAGCAGCTCAGTGGCGATTCAAACATCTCCGGAAAAAGTGTAAGAATATCAATTCTCATCACTTGTATCTGTTTTTTCGTCCGAAGCCGGTTGTTCTTTAGGTTCTTCTTTGGCTTTGGCCTTTTCTTTTACCTTGGTTTCGGCTT
>CAYXPG010000013.1:9467-18780 GCA_964467205.1 uncultured Pirellulales bacterium
TTCGGCTGCGGGTTTGGGTTCTGGTTTTGCCTCGGCCGGCGCCTCAGCCTTTTTTTCATCTTCCTGTGCTGCCTTTTCGATCGCTATTCTTTCAGCCTTATTAAATGGCACACCTTTGGCGCGGGCTGCGGCCTTGGCCCTTTCGCGACGAGCGGTTTTTTCCTTAGCGTAGCTGTGTTCGATACCTTTTCGAAGCAGGATTTGCGAGACCGTATCGGAAGGTATCGCACCATTGTCGAGCCAGTACCTTACCCGTTCGAGATTGAGGACAATTTGTTTTTCCGGGTCTTTTTCAATCGGGTCGTAATGGCCCAGTTTTTCCAGCACTTTGCCGTCGCGCGGGGTGCGGGATTCGACTGCATTGATTCTAAAGAACGGTCGATGCCGTCTGCCAATCCTGGTCATTCTCAACTTTACTGCCATAATTGTCTCCTTCGACTTTTCGTATAATCAATTTCCGTGATTTACACGATGCAAATCACGAAACTCGTTTGCAATTTAGTGCGTAGCCGTTAATAAAGATTGCGAAATTGGCCGGGTCGATACCGGCATCGGCTGCGATTGTTTGTATCCGCTCATCCGTCAATTCTGCCGCTGTTCTTTTTTCGTCCTGCGTCATTATCGCTACTGCCTTTTCCAACTGCTCCAGTTCCTGCTCACTTGGGGCCGCAAGCATTGCCAGTTCACTGCCGCCTCTGATGTCCTTGAACTGACCCCTTACCATTTTTCCGTATTCACTGCCCGCAAAGCAAGCCAGTTTTTGGAGATATTGCTCAATCGAGATGTTTGGTTCTATCGCCGTTTTATTTTCCCCCTTCGTCTTACTACCCTTTTTCGCTTTGAGCGCTGCTTTATTTTTCTGCCAGAGCCCATAGCGGCGCTTAGCTTATCCATATCAAATCCGCCGCTGAGCAGATTTTTAAGTCCGCCCAGTTTACCACCGCCGAGCGTCTTCATCATATCCCTGGTGCGTTTAAAAGTCTTTACCAGTCCAGCAACATCAGTGGTTTGCGTGCCGGCACCTGCTGCGATTCGGCGACGCCTTGATGAATCTATAATGTCCGGCCCGCGCCTTTCCTGCAGAGTCATCGAATGGACAATGCCTTCCATCTGCTTTACTTCACTTTCACCGAAGTCCATATCAGCTAATTGCCCGCCCGCCCCAGGCATCATTTTGAGCATATCTTTCATACCGCCCATTTTTTTGACGGCCTGCATCTGGTTTAGAAAGTCATTAAAGTCGAAGCTGCCCTTTAACATTTTCTTCTGGAGTTTTTGGGCTTCTTCGGCATCGAATTGTTCCTGGGCCTTTTCGACGAGTGTTACGACGTCTCCCATTCCGAGGATTCTGCCGGCCATCCGGTCGGGGTGAAATTCCTCAAGTTTATCGAGTTTTTCCCCGACGCCGATGAACTTGATTGGTTTTTCCGTTACGGCCTTTACGCTCAGCGCCGCCCCGCCGCGGGCATCGCCGTCGAGCTTGGTAAGGATTACGCCGTCAAGCTCCAGTCTCTCGTTGAATTCCTTGGCGGAATTGACGGCGTCCTGGCCGGTCATCGAATCGCAGACAAGGTAAATCTGGTGTGGATTGACCGCCTTGGCCACATCGGCCACTTCTTTCATCATTTCCTCGTCTATATGCAGCCGCCCGGCGGTATCGAGCACCGCCACGTCATAGCCGTTTTCTTTTGCGTGTCTTACAGCGTTTTTGGCGACCTTTACGGAGTTTTTGCTCTGCTCGCTGTAAACATCGATATTTAGCTGCTCACCGAGAATGATTAACTGCTCGATAGCGGCCGGCCTTTGCAGGTCATCAGCCACCAAAAGCGGTCTTTTACCTTTTGCCGCTATGTATTTGCCTAATTTCGCCGCGGTGGTGGTTTTGCCGCAGCCCTGCAGACCCGCTAACATTATTACGGTAGGGCCGGGCGAGACGAAATAAATATTGCTGTCAACCGGGCCCATCAGCTTTGTAAGCTCATCGCTGACGATTTTCACCATAACCTGGGCCGGATGAAGGCTCTTTATCACCTCGGCACCGACGGCCGCTTCGGCAACGTCCCTGCAGAACTTCTTTACTACGTTGTAGTTGACGTCCGCCTCCAAAAGGGCCTTGCGCACATCTCTCATTGCGTCCGAGATGTTGGCCTCGGTGATTCTGCCTCGTCCCGAAAGCGACTTGAAAACCGAATTTAATTTTTCTGTTAAGGACTCAAACATTGCATTTTCTCATACTTTTACGTATTTTCACCGCGTTCGGCGCAAAAAACAAGCGCGGCGAAGCGAGAATTGTAAAGCCGAAAGGCGAATTTTGCAAGTACAAAATCTGTCAACCTACAAACGACCGGCTAAAACGAAATGTCCAAAATAAGGCCCGACAGGTGCAAATCTTAGACGCTCCAGTCCGACGAGCGCTTGTAGAATTTGTTCTGCACAATTATACCCACCACCGTCGGTATCAGCAGTGCAGCCGGCAAAAACCAACTTTCATTAAATACAAGCTCTTTTACCTGCTCTTTCGTCTCCGGGTAAAGGTATAAAAGCGCCAATATGCCCGTTACCATTAATCCGCTGCCGCCCAGGCTTGAAAAGAGCATAATGGCTACCTTGAAGATGATAAATGAAATCATCCCACCGGCGATAATGCCGATGAGGGCGCCGGCAATGATGTACTGTTCGTTCAGCTGACATGCGTACCATATTCCTGATGTGAGTATTCCACCCGCCACTGCTCCCAATATACTAACGGCCCATCGCATCAGAGGCACAGAAATAATCGCCAGCAACATAAAGCCAGCAACCCCGCCGAGAATCTGGTGGCCATTACCGCTGATCTTATCGGCTGCGAGCATCCCCAGCCCAAAACCCAATAATGCAAAGCAGATTATTACCAGTATCTTAAAAACACGCCAGCCGTAGAAAAGACACACCACTCCGAAAGATATAAAGGTCAGCGCTTCAAGCAGATTGAGCGAGGTGATGTACTGCCATATCGTCTCGATTGGCACTACTGCTTCCTCAGCCGCTTGCGTTTGGCCCGCTGTTTCAACTGCCTGAGCAAGAATGACAGTACAATTCATCATTTTTCTCCTTTACCCGATTATGAAGTCCGCCAGCTTTGCTGCTTTCCTTTGGCCTGTTCGCTGACATTTTTTACACTCTCTCCCGCTACTTCTCCCCTGATTGGCTTTTCTTTAATCCTCCGACAGAGCAACAACTGCACAACCGTCCCGAAAGCGGTCATTGCCAGAAAAACTGCTGTGTAAAACAGGATTCTGTCATAAATACGACTTAAAGGCGCAGAATCCTTGTAGAGTAACAACAGAACCATCCCGACAAAGCAAAGAGCCGTCCCTAAACCGGCAAAACACAGGGCCGAGGTCAAGCGCCGGAAAAAGTAACCGGCGAGCAAAAAAATTATTGCCACCGCCGCTGTTATTACCAACTCGCTTGCCGAGAACTGCAAGCAGAGCGTTTTTGTCCTGGTGCTGAAATCGTTTGTGTAACCTTTCAATATTTCCACAGTTTCGCCGAGAGTGTAGGAAGAGTTTCTGTTTTGCGCTACATACCGATTTGTCGGCATTAGTTTGTCAGTTTCTTCAAGATAAGGTCTGGCCAGAATCGACACACATAAAACCGCCGCCAGAGCCGCTGTCAGTATCGTGATGAATACTCTTTCAAACAGTATTGCAGCGGCACAGCCCACCGCCGCCAAAATCATCACTAACTGAGTGCTTTGGCCTGCTATAAAAACTCCGCAGATACCGCCGACAACAACACCTGCAATCCCGGCCAGAAGTGCCCTGAAGCCTAATCCGCCAAGCCAGACAAACAGCCCAGCCAGAAAACAGAGTAATCCTGAGCCGACCAAAAGGACCGGATTGAGCCACATTGCCAATTGTTCAAATTTTTGGACAAGTTCAAGCATAGTGCCCCGCTTTGCCGCCGCTGCCGCAAACTCGTGTACAAACTGAAAAAACAATACTAACAACTAAATTATTTATCGGCCTGTTCGCACATTTTTCGTTAAATAGTTGTCTTCTTGATGGATATGGGGCCAAAAACGCAGGTTTGCACCCCTCAAGGGACGGGTTTAATGCGGATGAGAGGACTCGAACCTCCACGAGCTAAAAGCCCACAGGCACCTGAAGCCTGCGCGTCTGCCAATTCCGCCACATCCGCAACGGTGTAAATATTATCAAATCTTATCGCTTCGTCAAGCATCTTTACTTTTTTCGACTTGTCTCTCTCTTACTGATTCGCATAAACGGCCCAAATATGTTCAGCAGCGGATGTGCAACAATTGCAACAACATGCATTGTCGGGGCATCGGCCTTTTGCCGAATCTTTCCGCACAGCAAATGCGGCAGGACAAACAACGCCGCCGAAATGGTAAAGAGAATGTGATAATTATTGAACCCAAAAACCGCAAATTCAAAGCTGTAGTCCCGGGTCAATCCAAGGAACAGTCCGCCAAGCAGCGGAGCTATTCCCATAACGAAGCTGGCAATAACATTGATGACATTGATTTGATTTTGTCTATCAGCCGGTACCGCATGCAGGATATAGCGGGTCTGGGCGATTCTGTTTCCACTGTTAAAAACACTCCAGAAGAAAAATAATGCAAGAACGAGAACTGTGCTTAGTGTATCTTTCCCGATGAAAATCCACAGTACTGTCGATACAGGAATTCCAATATGTGAGACGGTGAATATCCAGTGATTGCCAAATCTATCAGCCAGTTTGCCCCAGAACCGCAGGGACACAATTGCGCCAAGACTAATCATTGCCGTTGCACCCAGTATGAAACCATAGCCATAACCGAGGTCTTTGAGAAATTTGATTTTGAACGGTTCCACGATTGTCGCTGCAATCATATAAGTGCTTATGTAAAGTACAAGCCGGCGAAGTTGCTCCTGAGCCAGAACCTCACGAAACCTCGTAAATATACTGACCTTTTTAGGTACGCTCGTCCCAGGCGGATTTTCAACCATACCCAAAACCGTCAAAGCCCTTATCATATAAGCGACGAATGCGACGATAAAAAGAATTTGAAATTTCCACCAGTCGGGGTCTCTGCCCAGAAACCACGCTGCGACAAAAAGAGTGACCAGTCCCGCCGTCTGCCATGATGTTCGCATAGTCGCAAAGAATCTACCTGTTAATTGCCGCGGCACAATGTCATGCAGAAGCGGAAACCACCCTGTATTGCCCAGTGCGTATGTGGCCCCTCGAACAAACGTCACTGTAAGAAGTATCAACAAACAAAGCTCGGCGGAGAAACGCTCTACTATAGCCGGCAGAAAAAACAACGGAACGATGCACAACGTCGAGAGCATTTTCCAGAAGATAATTATCTTGCGTTTGCCGTATTTTTCAACGGCAGACATTGTAAAAATACGGAAGACCCACGTGCTGAGCATCGCGGAACTAAGCAGACCCAGAAACATCTCCGATGCACCGAGTTTTAAGGCCACAAGCACCAGAACATTGCCGCCGACAGCCAGAGCCCTGCCGCCCAAACAGGTTGCACCAATAATAGCGTGGACCGCTCCGATTATGGCAAAATTCATACTGCGCCGACGCTCTCGAGAACTCATTCGTATGCGGCGATTGCTTTGGTAATTATCCCTTGTCATCTTTCTTTACATAAAGCGTCTGGCTGGGGAAGGCAAACTCGATTTGTTCAGCCTCAAACCGTTTCATAATCTCCAGGTTGACCCGCTCATTAACTTGCTGGTAGAGCCAGTAGTCGGGTGGCTTGACCCAGTAGCTGACATAAATATTCAATGCCCAGTCGTTAAAGTCGCTGAAATAAACTCTTGGCAGTTTGTCGGGGTCGGTATTTACTTCCGGCACATCGGCCAGGACTTCCTTTATAATCTCGACCGCACGCCTGGCCTTTGTATGGCCGGAATCGTAGGTTATCGTAATATCGAATGTTCTGCGGATAAAAGGCCGCCTGCCCACGTTCTCCACCATCGAATTTGCAACCACACTGTTAGGTATGGTAACCAGATGACCCTGCAGCGTGCGGATTCGTGTGCTTCGAAAGCCGACTTCTTCTACGGGGCCGTAATGCTCACCGATTTTTACAAGTTCATCGATCTGAAACGGCCTGTCCGCAAAAATCATCACTGACCCAAAGAAATTCGCTATCGTGTCCTTCGCCGCAAAAGCAATTGCAACACCTCCCACTCCTGCGCCGAAGAGGATAGATTTGACATCCTGATTGAGTATATTATCGATGATATAAATTGCCGCAATGATAGCTATCGTAATCCGAAGGGCCTTGCGGACTACCGGAACCAGCATATCATCCAGTTTCGTCTCGGTTTTGCTCGTCCATGACTCCAGATAATATTCAATAACATCAACCAGCCGATAAACAGCATAGGCAACCGCTATTGCCGCAACAGCATTAGCTATTTGTGTCCAGCTTTTTTCAATCGTAGAGCTGATACCTTCGATAACAGGGATGGCCGTCTTGTCCTCGAAAACCAGACATAGCTTGCACAGATACAGCCCTATTGCAAAAAACACCACTGAGACCGGCTTGGTGAAACACTCAATAAATATAGTCAGTACTTTAGCACCGCCCTTTTGCTCTCTGCGGCGGGCGTAGTTGCTGATAGTATATTGAGCAATTCGCCCGGCAACCATTGCAGTCAGAATTACCAGCAAAACCAGCCCAAAACGCCAGAGTGCATTGCCCCTGATGATTTCATAATTGACGGTCTTTGCCCACCAATCCGCCACACCTACAACTTTTGTCAATATTAACGCTGTCATCTCCGGTTCTCCTTAATTAACTGCGCCTATCATACACTGAAAAAAAACGTACGCTAAATACTATACGCTATTTACTGATTATTCCAACAAAACAAGTGATTTTTTATATAACTTTTGCTTTACGCCCGACAATACCTGTGCGAATATACCTTTTTGGAAATGCTCAGGCAAAACAAAGTATATTAATCCTGTTCTGTGAATGTTATTATTATGAAAGAACCTGTTGGCAGATAAAATTGAGGAGGTCTGGAAATGAGCAGGTCTGCTTTTGTTTATGTTCTTTTGATTTTCGCCGGCTCCAATATACCCTGCTGTATGGCTGAGACTGTAAACGCAGGGGAAACTGACGAGCAGAAATATATTAAAGTGGCGGTTAAGGCAAAGCCGGCAGACAAAAAATGGAAGCTGCGCAATACCCGCACGATTAAACTGCTGGAAGGTTTTCATCTGGGCTCAAAAAAGACAAAGTACAGCAAATATGGCGGCAGGGCAGACAAAAAAACGCAAGCCAAAGGTTTCTTTTATCCAAAGAAAATAAACGGCAGATGGTGGCTCGTTGACCCCGATGGTAATCTTTTTATCCACATTGGCGTTTGCAGTGTTAACGCAGGCAGCTCTAAAATGAACAAAAAGGCCCTCAAAGAAAATTTTGGCACCTCCAAAAAGTGGGCTCAATTCTCGACGAAACTTCTTGCCAAATACGGTTTTAACGGAACCGGTGCATGGTCGAGTAATAGTCTTTTGAAAGCAACTGCTGACAGGCCGGTCTATACACAAAAGTGGAGCTTTATGGGTTCCTTCGGCAGAAGTAAAAAACTCGTCCGGCAGGAGCCGGGACACCTCGGCTACCCGAATAAATGTATTCCGGTATTTCATCCGGAGTTTGAAAAATTCTGTGACAACTACGCAAAGAAATTGGCAGAGACCAAAGACGACCCATATCTGTTAGGACATTTCTCTGATAACGAACTGCCTGTGGTCTTCGATATGCTCGACAGGTCACTATCGCTCGATGCAAACAACCACGACCTAAGATATGGCTATGTTGCTGCAAAGAACTGGCTCGATAAAAGAAAGAAAAAATCAACCGGCCTAAGTGACATAACCGATGCCGATAGAACGGCGTTTCTGGAATATGTTTTTGAGACGTACTACCACATAACCACGCAGGCAATTCGCAAATATGATTCCAATCATTTATGTCTCGGCTCACGTCTTCACGGCAGGGCGCTTGGGTATCCGGAGATTTTCAGGGCGGCCGGAAGGCATCTTGACGTTGTCTCGGTCAATTACTACCGTGCGTGGGGACCCAGCCAAAAGAAAATGAAGATGTGGTCCGATGAATCGGGCAGACCTTTCATTATTACAGAGTGGTATGCCAAGGGACACGATTCCGGCCTGCCCAATAACACCGGCGCCGGCTGGCTCGTAAAGACCCAAAAAGAAAGGGGACTTTTCTATCAGCATTTTACGCTCGGACTGCTCGAGTCGAAAAACTGCGTCGGGTGGCACTGGTTCAAGTACAGAGACAACAATCCGAAGGATTTAAGTACCGACCCTTCCAACCGCGATTCGAATAAGGGAATTGTCAGTTGGGACTTCAAGCCCTACCTGCCGCTGCTTAATGAAATGAAAAAAATAAATAACGACCTTTACGCACTTATCGACTACTTCGACCACAAATAAAAGTTGGTTTTGTACCCCGATTGATGAGCAAATTCTAAAAACTTACTTCAGTTCGACGGACCAGTAGGCGTGGTCGAGGAATTGTTTCCAGCTGCGGTAGCGCGGATGGCCTAAGTGAATATGCATGAGCGAATTACGTTTCGGCTTGACAGGATTTCTGATAAGACTCATACCGGCCAGTTTGGGAGTGCGCCCACCCTTTTTTACATTACATTTTGTGCACGAACAAACTATATTTGTCCAGACTGATTTGCCCCCCATACTCCTGGGAATAACGTGGTCAAGTGACAACTCGCTTGTCGGATGGCGCCTGCCGCAATACTGACAACTGTTTTTGTCACGGGCAAAGATGTTTCTGCGATTAAACTTTACCTCGTTTCGCGGCAGACGGTCGAAAAATAGCAGGCGGATGATTCGAGGCGCTGCAATATAAAAATTAACAGTAGATATCCAGTCGTGTCCGTCCGGCTCGAAATTGCGATTGAACTGGCTCACATCACACCAGCTCTGAAAATCATAATTCGAATATATACCCTGCTCGAAAGAAACGACCTCGGCAATCTCTCGAAACAGAAGGGAAAACGCACGTTTCACTCCCACTATACGGATAGCCATATAGTGCTTGTTCAACACAAGAACATTACAGTTAAGCCCGGATTGACCTTCCTCTGCAATCATAATCACAAAACCTGCTGATGTTGTTCATGTTTCGTCTCATCAGGCAGCGTAGGGAGTAAGAAGAACAAATTACCTGTTTGCAACCACTCCTGGAGCCCGGAACAAAAAAGTAATGTTACGAATCTTCTTCGTCCTGTGAGACAGCTTCACTTTCAGC
>CAYXPG010000013.1:18880-21361 GCA_964467205.1 uncultured Pirellulales bacterium
GCAGCTGCTTCGCTTTCCGAGGCGACCTCGCTTTGGGCGGCTGCCTGTTGAACTACCTTTTCAGCCCTTAGGCCCTTTTCTCCCTCGACAATATCAAAGGTTACCGGGTCGCCCTCAACAAGCGTTTTATATCCCTCGCCTGTGATACTTGCATAATGCACAAAAATATCTTTGCCGTCCGGAGTGGCGATAAAACCATAACCTTTTTTCGGATTGAACCATTTAACTGTGCCCTCTGACATAAAAAACTCCTTTTTGAACAACTTCACAAAAGCGAACTCTTAATTACCGCAGGCCACAATCAGTTCATAGCTGAGATGCCAGCTTCTTTTTTTATGTGGATTGCGGTTTCTTATTCAATTTACTTATTTGGCCTCTGCCGACTCTGTTGCGGGTACACTAAGATTTTCTTTCATCAGCCGGCCCATCTTAAACTTAACTGTCCGTTTCGAAGGAACCTCGACACGTTCAAGAGTTTTGGGATTCTGCGCAGTTCTCGCCGCTCTTGTTCGCGTCTCGAAAACACCAAAGTCCCGGAATTCCAGACGATTATTCCTGCATAACTCTGCTGTTATCTCGTCAAGAAAAGCCTGAATTATTCGCTTAACCGAAACTCTTTTTGTCTGCGTCTTTTCCGCGATTCGGTCAATGAGTTCTTTCTTTGTAATTGTTGACATTGTGTTACCTCATTTCAAGAAACAGCTAATGGAAAACTGGATTTTGCTTACAACAGGGAAGCTTCTGTCTAACAAACCAACTCTGTTCGTTGTCGAACAACTCATTCCACACCTCAATAAAACTGCGATGGTGAGCAGTCGTTCTCAGCGTTGATGTTCCGATTTATCGCAAAACAAGGCCGCAATAAACCGAAAACTCCTAAACACCGCAAGTTACTATACAGCAAAGACTTCTATACATCAAGTAAATTTTGCCGAAAAATTTTTCAGCTTTTAAAAATTTTTTAACCCTCCCTATCCAAAAAACAAGAACAATGCACTTTTGCCTGCAGGCCTCCTTTAACCTCACCAAATACCCAAAATCGGCAATAAACCCAGAAAACCCGGGGCATCGATAAAACACTGCCAACCGGGGTTATTTGAGATAACCACTTTGCCCATAAGTGGTTACAGCGGGAAAAAACCTTACTTTTTTCCCGTCTCCTAAACTCTGCGTATGTATCGTAATTAAACCCCCAGCAGAGTATAAAAACTTGGAATATTTTTTATGAGTAGCCTATAAGGTGGTATATGGAAAAGGCTTTGGTGCGTCAAGACAGAAGCTTCAATTGGTTCACGGCAAACGAAGCTTTTTGTTGCTGTATATTTCAATAATTTCGGAAAATCTTGCGAAAATTGAATCCGTAAATGGCAAGGGTTAGTACCAATGGTAAAAGTTGTGGACATCTGAACAACGACCATAAAATGAGTTTCCAATAATGAAACCTTTCTTTTCCTATTATGCCTAATAATAGGGTAGATTTAAAAAATGTGCCAAAATAACTAAAATGAAATTGAAACACACTTTTTCGTAACGGCTTATATTCTTTTAGAAATTTTCTAATGCGTTCATAGTAACAGCGGGGAGAATAAATTGTAGAGAGAATCTTTTTGTAGCCATCGATAAGCGTTTGATAGTCCATTTTAGGGATGAAATTAATTGAGCAGTCTGTATTGTCGCCGGAGGCACCTTCTAACAATCGATTTTCGTTTTTAAGACGATGGTAGAGCCGTGTGCCAGGTGGAGCATTTAGCAGCCCAACCATTGCAGTAACAATTCCACTTTTTTGAATGAACGTAATTTGTCTTTGAAAAATTGAAGGCGGGTCGTTATCAAAACCAAGAATAAAGCCTCCCTGCACCTGCAAACCAAATCTCTGGATTTTTTTAACACAGCTGATTAGGTCACGGTTCTTGTTTTGAAACTTATTGCATTCGGCTAAACTCTCTTTATTCGGGGTCTCAATACCAACGAACACGGTATCAAATCCTGCCTTAACCATCAATCGCATGAGTTCTTCATCATCAGAAAGGTCTATAGATGATTGAGTGATAAAGGAGAAAGGATGCCCTTTCTGCACCATCCACTTAGCAATGGCAGGCAGGATTTCCTTTTTTAATTTCCTTTTATTCCCGATAAAGTTATCATCAACAAAAAACACACCGTCCCTCCAGCCTCGTGAGCGTAGGCTCTCTAACTCTGCTATTACCTGGTCTTTATCCTTTGTTCGCGGCACGTGTCCATAAAGTAGGGTGACATCACAGAATTCACAATCGAAGGGGCAACCCCGTGAATACTGAATATTCATTGAGGCATATTTTTTCATATTGACAATGTCCCAGAGTGGGATAGGTGTCGTTTTCAGGTCTGCCCATTGGTTGGATGTGTAAATGTGTTTAGCGCCTCCGTCTCTCAAATCTTTCAAAAACAGCGGCAGCGTGATTTCAGCCTCATTAAGCACAAAATGGTCTACACCCTCGAATT
>CAYXPG010000014.1:0-14287 GCA_964467205.1 uncultured Pirellulales bacterium
CGGTAAAGGCGCCGGGCTATGGCGACCGCAGAAAAGCAATGCTGCAGGACATCGCCACTCTGACGGGAGCAGAGCCGATTTTCAAGGACCTCGGTATCGAACTGGAAAACATCAGCGTTACACAACTAGGACAAGCCAAGAAAGTAACCATCGACAATGATACGACGATTATTGTCGAGGGGGCCGGCAACAGTGAGGCTATCAGCGGCAGAATCAAACAAATCCAAAGCGAAATTGAAACCACAACAAGCGACTATGACAAAGAGAAACTGCAGGAACGATTGGCAAAACTTACCGGCGGTGTGGCTCAAATCAACGTCGGGGCTGCAAGTGAAGCTGAAATGAAAGAGAAAAAGGCACGGATTGAAGACGCCCTGCACTCTACAAGGGCAGCGATTGAAGAAGGTATCGTGCCGGGCGGCGGTGTGGCACTAATCCGCTGTATCGATGCAGCCAAGAAATTAAAACTTTCCGGTGATGAGCAAACAGGAGCTGATATCGTTGCCAGGGCACTTACAATGCCCTGCTATTACATTGCCGACAACGCAGGAGCAACGGCAAACCTCGTAGTCAATAAAGTTGTTCAAGGCAAAGGTGGGTTCGGCTATAACGCCGACACAGACAAATACGAAGACCTGCTGGAGGCCGGCGTGAGCGACCCTGTCAAGGTAACACGAATCGCTCTGCAAAACGCAGTAAGTATAGCGGCTCTTCTTTTGACTACCGATTGTCTTGTTACCGAAAAGCCCAAGGAAAAAGAAGAAGGCCCAGGCGGCATGCCCGGTGGCATGGGCGGAATGGGCGGCGGTATGGGGGGCATGGGCGGCGGCATGGGGGGCATGGGCGGCGGCATGGGCGATATGGGTATGATGTAATGCCGTCCCAATCAGCCAAAGCTAAAAAGCTAATTAAAGTTGAAGGAGTTTTTAATGGCACTATTAAAGAGGATGTCAAAACGTGTAGTTTTGCTGGTATTGGCCTTTATTATGGCGTTTGGGGCTGCATCGTGTACTACTATTATGGCCATAACTAAAGAGCAGGGACAAGGTTATCTGGATGCTGAGGGCAAATGGATAGAGACCGAGCAGCAAAAGGATGCGCGAATGGCGTGGTGGCGCCAAGCGAGGTTCGGAATGTTTATCCACTGGGGGCTGTATGCGGTGACGGCGGGTGAGTGGAAAGGCAAGTGGCAGAAAAATAAATACAGCGAATGGATTCAAATACACTTCAAAATTCCGGTAGAAGAATACGAGAAGCTTACAGACAAATTCAATCCTGTCAAATTCGATGCTGAAGAATGGGTCAAACTTGCTAAAGATGCGGGGATGAAATATATCGTGATTACCTCGAAGCACCATGACGGCTTCGCGATGTTTGGTTCCAAGGCGAGCAAGTTTAACATCGTTGATGCTACGGACTTCGGGCGTGACCCAATGAAGGAACTGGCGGCGGCGTGCCAAAAATACGGGCTTAAACTCTGCTTCTATCACAGTCAATCTCAGGACTGGCATGAGCCGGACGCAATTGGTAACTTCTGGGATTTCCCCGATGGATTCGAGAAAAAGCCGGGAACAAAATGGCGTAAATGGGTCAGAACAGACTTTGAGAAATATATGGCCAGAAAAGCAAAGCCGCAAGTGCGTGAACTGCTGACCAATTACGGGCCTATCGGGCTGATATGGTACGACACGCCTATGACAATAACGAAAAGTCAGGCGACGGAATTTGTAAATCTGGTTCGCGAGCTGCAGCCGAAGTGTTTAATTAACAGCAGGATTTACGCACGGGGAAAAGATAGAGAGGTAATGGGTGACTACGGTTCAACCGGTGACAACCGCATTCCTGGGACAAGACGTGTCGGTGACTGGGAAATGCCGGGTACCATAAACGATACATGGGGCTACAGGCGAGACGACCATAACTGGAAAAGCAGTAAAAAACTGATACGCAATCTTATCAACATTGCCAGCATGGGCGGAAATTACCTTTTGAACATCGGCCCCAAGGCCGATGGGACAATTGGGCAATCAAGCGTGGACAGGCTGCGTGCGATTGGAGAATGGATGAAGGTTAACGATGAGAGCATCTACGGGACGGTCAACAGTCCATTCGACAAACTTGCGTGGGGCAGATGTACGGCTAAAAGTAACAAACTGTATTTCCATGTATTCGATTGGCCAACGGACGGCAAACTGGAAGTGCCGGCGATTAAAAATAAGATTAAAAAAGCATATCTGCTGGCCAATAAGAAAAAACTGAAATTTGCAAAAAGTGATGACGGCAAGATTATCCTCAATGTACCTGAGGATGCGATTGATGAAGCAGCAACAGTTATTGTAGTTGAGTTCAAGGGCGAACTCGATTTGTGATTTGTAGAAAGGCGGAGATTTAAATGATATTTATGAAAAGTATGGTAAAAAAAGGCGTACTGCTGGTATTGTTTGTATCTTTACTGTGCAGTTTGGCTTCGTGCAGCACTAATCAGCCCAAAACAGGTAAATACGGCGTTTGCCTGGATTCAGAGGGTGCATGGCACGAAACCGAGCAGCAGAAGGATGCTCGAATGGCGTGGTGGCGCGAGGCGCGGTTCGGGATGTTCATCCACTGGGGGATTTATGCGGTGCCGGCGGGCGAATGGAAAGGTAAGAGGAATAGAGGTGGCGGCGAGTGGATTATGGAAAAGGCCGATATACCCGTCCTGGAGTATGAACTGCTTGCAAAGAAGTTTAATCCGATTAAATTCGACGCTAATGAATGGGTGCGAATTGCCAAGAACGCAGGGATGAAATATATCGTCATCACATCCAAGCATCACGACGGTTTCTGTCTATGGGATTCAAAGGTAACGGACTACGACATCATTGATGCTACACCATTCAAGCGTGATGTGCTCAAGGAATTGTCTAAGGCGTGCAAGAAACAGGGTATCAGGTTTTGTTTCTACCACTCAATAATGGACTGGCATCATCCTGATTCCCAGCGGCCTTTCTATCCGAACTATAACGCGAAGCAGTCGAATCCTAATTTTTCCCGATACGTTGAAAACTATATGAAACCACAGCTCAAGGAGCTAATAACCAACTACGGCCCTCTTGGAGTGTTGTGGTTCGACGGAGAGTGGATTAAGGACTGGACCGAGCCTCAGGGCAAGGAGCTGTACGAATTTGTTAGGGCTCTTCAGCCGAATATCATTATAAACAACCGCGTGGGCAAAGGACGCAAGGGAATGGAAGGCCTGAGCAAAAGCAAGGAATACGCCGGCGACTTCGGCACTCCTGAGCAGCAGATTCCAGCAACGGGCCTGCCTGGCGTTGACTGGGAATCCTGTATGACGATGAACGGCACGTGGGGTTATAAACACTATGACCACAACTGGAAATCGAGCGATGACCTGCTCCACAAGCTGGCGGACATCGCCAGTAAAGGCGGCAACTTCCTGCTGAACGTTGGCCCTACTGCAGAGGGTCTTATCCCCGGCCCAAGTGTCGAGCGTCTGGCGGTCATGGGCGAATGGATGAAGGTAAACGGCGAAAGCATTTACGGGACGACGGCCAGTCCGTTCGGCAAACTTGCATGGGGCAAATGCACGGTTAAAAGTAACAAACTGTATTTCCATGTGTTCGACTGGCCAACGGACGGCAAATTGGAAGTGCCGGCGATTAAAAATAAGATTACAAAAGCATATCTGCTGGCCAATAAGAAAAGACTGAAATTTGCAAAAAGCGACGACGGCAAGATTGTCATCGACGTACCTGAGGATGCGATTGATGAAGCAGCAACAGTTATTGTAGTTGAGTTCAAGGGCGAACTCGATTTGTGATTTGTAGAAAGGCGGAGATTTAAATGATATTTATGAAAAGTATGGTAAAAAAAGGCGTACTGCTGGTATTGTTTGCCTCTGTAATGTGTAGTTCGGTTTCGTATGGAACTAATCAGCCAAAAGTAGGTAAATACGGCACTTATCTGGATGCAAACGGCGTATGGAATGAAACTGAGCAGCAGAAGGATGCGCGAATGGCGTGGTGGCGCGAGGCACGGTTCGGGATGTTTATCCACTGGGGGATTTATGCGGTGCCGGCCGGTGAGTGGAAAGGCCAGCAGGATAAAGGGCTGGGCGAATGGATTCAGCTCCATTTTAAGATTCCGGTGAAAGAATATGAGAAGCTTGCAGAGCAATTTAATCCGGTCAAGTACAATGCAGAGGAATGGGTAAAATACGCTAAAGCTGCGGGGATGAAATACATTGTGATTACCTCGAAACACCATGACGGCTTTGCGATGTATCATTCAAAGGCGAGCAAGTATAACATAGTGGATGCCACGCCCTTCGGGCGTGATGTAATAGCGGAGTTGGCCCAGGCCTGTAAGAAACACGGTATTCGTCTTGGTTTCTACTACAGCCAATCGCAGGACTGGCATGAGCCGGACGCCTTTATGAACTACTGGGACTTTCCTGATAACCTGGATAAGTCACATGAGAAACATCAAAAAACCGAGAAAAGGAAAAGGCGCAGTTGGATAAGGACGACTTTTCCAAACTATATGAAGAGGAAGGGCCTGCCGCAGGTTCGTGAGATATTGACGCAGTATGGTCCGATTTGTTTGATATGGTATGACACGCCGCGGACGATAACGAAAGAGCAGAGTACGGAATTTGTAAATCAGGTGCGTCGATTGCAGCCTGACTGTCTGATAAACAGCCGGGTGGGGCATGGTTTAGGCGATTACGGCTCGACGGGCGACAACAGGATTCCCGGTTCAAGAAGGATAGGCGACTGGGAGACACCGGCCACGATGAACAGGACGTGGGGTTATAAGCACAACGATACGGACTGGAAAAGCACCGAGCAAATAATCCATAATCTTGTGAATATTGTGAGCAAGGGTGGCAATTATCTTCTAAATGTCGGGCCTACTGCTGAGGGAATTATTCCCGAGCCATCGATAAAGATTATGCGAGAGGTTGGGTGCTGGATGGACAAAAACAGCGAAAGCATTTACGGCACGGTTGCCAATCCTTTAGGGAAACTTGCGTGGGGCCGATGCACCGCCAAGACCGGCAAGGTCTATCTGCATGTATTTGACTGGCCGCAAGACGGTAAGCTGGAAGTAGTCGGGCTGACAAATAAACTTAAAAAAGCTTATCTGCTGGCCGGCAAAACCAAACTGTCCGCTACACAGGATGGTGATAAAATTGTCGTGAACCTACCCAAAGAATGCCCGGACAGCATTGATACGGTTGTTGTTCTGGCAATCGACGGCGATGCTCAAATCAGCGAAACTGAGCAAGTCGGCAATACCAATATACTGCGGGCGGGTAAATATACCATGTCGGTTAAACCTGATACGAAAGTTAAGACTTCGGCGATAAATTTAAAGGTGATAAGACTTTTACCAATGCAAAAATAAACAGGGTGATTTTGATATTTGTTGTAAATGAACAGCTAAGAAGTAAAAGCAAAGTGGATAAAGGAGACAGTTATGAAACTAAGACCTTTAGATGATGGCGTAGTAATAAAACAATTGGAAGCAGAAGAAAAGACGTCCGGCGGGATAATTTTGCCCGATACGGCCAAAGAAAAACCGCAAATCGGCAAAATAGTCGCTACCGGGCCCGGCAAACTGCTCGAAGGGGGCAAACGCAGCAAAATGAGCGTAAAGAAGAACGACAAGGTTATCTACGCAAAATACATAGGAAGTGACGTTGAAATCGAAGGCGAAAAATATGTGATTCTCAAGGAAAGTGACATCCTCGGAGTTGTTGAAAAGTAAGCAGTTTGCAGACAACGAATTAAAAGGTGATAATTAAAAATTTAAAGAGGTAAGAAAAAAATGGCAAAACAATTAATGTTTGACGATACGGCACGAGCACAACTTAAAGATGGTTTGTCGCAACTGGCTAAGGCGGTCAAAGTTACCCTTGGTCCGACCGGCAAAAACGTTATCCTGCACAAGAGCTGGGGCTCACCAAAAGTAACCAAAGACGGTGTTTCAGTCAGCAAGGAAATAGAGCTGCCTGAACCGTTCAAAAATATGGGCGCCAAGATGGTCAATGAGGTTGCCAGCAAGACCAGCGACGTTGTGGGTGACGGTACAACGACATCAACGGTACTTGCAGAAGCGATTTATACCGAAGGGCTAAGGCACGTCACGGCCGGTTCAAATCCGATGGCCATTCAGCGCGGCATCAAGAAAGCCGCTGATGCTGTTACGAAATTTATCGATTCGGTCAGTGTTCCTGTAAAAGGCCACAGTGACATTGCAAAGGTCGCGACCATCAGCGCAAACAATAACCCGGAGGTCGGTGAAATTCTGGCTGAAGCAATGGATAAGGTCGGCAGAGAAGGTGTCATCGAAATTGAAGAAGGCAAAGGGATGGAAAATGAACTGACCGTTGTGAAAGGCATGCAGTTCGACAGGGGATATATATCGCCCTATTTTATGACCAATCCCGAGACGCTCGATGCGGTTCTTGAAGATGCCTATATTCTGCTGCACGAAAAGAAGCTAAGCAATGTTCGTGAGCTTATCGGATTGCTTGAGAAAACGGCCCAGGTAGCCAGGCCCTTGCTGATTGTTGCCGAAGACGTCGAGGGCGAAGCGCTGGCGGCATTGGTAATCAATCGTCTGCAGGGAGTATTAAAGGTCTGTGCCGTGAAAGCTCCGGGTTTTGGCGACCGGAGAAAAGCTATGCTCGCTGACATAGCGGTTTTGACCGGCGGACAGGTAATCAGCGAAGATTTAGGCATCAAGCTGGAAAAAGTCGAGCTTTCGCAGTTAGGCCAGGCCAAAAAAATCGTTATCAGTAAGGAAACGACGACAATAATTGAAGGAGGCGGGAAAAAGAAAAATATCGACGGCCGGTGCGGGCAAATACGCAACCAAATTGAAAAGACAACGAGCGATTACGACCGTGAGAAGCTGCAGGAGAGACTTGCAAAACTTACCGGCGGAGTGGCCCGTTTAAAAGCTGGCGCCGCAACGGAGACGGAAATGAAGGAACGCAAAGACCTTCTGGAAGATGCGCTGCACGCAACGCGAGCGGCCACCGAGGAAGGTATCGTTATCGGCGGCGGTGTTGTATTTCTGCGAGCCATCAGCCAGGTAGAAAAGGCCAGGGCCAAAGCCAAAGGCGATGAAAAAATCGGTTTTGATATTGTAAGCAGGGCCCTTAGAGCGCCGACTATGCAAATCGCAGATAACTCAGGCGACCAGGGTGATGTTGTTGTCGCCGAACTTCTCGAAAAACTGCATCAAGATAAGAATATCGGCTACGACGCCAATACGGGTAAGTTCGTCGATATGTTCAAGGCCGGTATTATCGACCCGGCAAAAGTGGCGAGAACCGCACTGGAAATGGCGGCTTCGGTGGCAGGATTAATGTTAACCACCAGCGTGTTAGTAACCGAATTAAAAGATAAGGACGAAGAGCCAATACCCGGCGCAGTAAGATAAAATTCGTATCGCGTATCGCGTATCGCGTATCGCGTATCGCGTAAGGAGATATGTCAGATGGGAATACAGAGATATAGAGACCTGGACATTTGGAGAAAAGGCATCGAATTGGTTAAGGATATATATAAATCGACAGAAAAGTTTCCAAAACAAGAAATGTATGGTTTAATTGGCCAAATGAGACGGTCGGCGGTTTCCATCCCGTCGAATGTAGCGGAAGGTTTCAGGCGACATCATAACAAGGAGTATAAACAATTTTTGTATGTACCATTAGGAAGTTGTGCAGAATTGGAAACGCAGGTGACAATAGCAAAAGAATTAAAGTATATAGGGCAAGATAAAGAAGCTGTATTACTTGAAAAGCTGGACCACATTTGCCGGATGATTTCAAATTTACTTAAAAAACTTTAACGCAGAACGCAATACGCACGACGCAATACGACATTATGGCTAAACGGGATTATTATGAAGTTCTGGGAGTAGGCAAGAACGCCTCGGCCGACGATATAAAACGTGCGTACCGGCGAATGGCGATGAAGTATCATCCGGACAAGAACCCGGACGATAAAGAAGCCGAGACCAGGTTCAAGGAATGTGCCGAGGCGTATGAGGTTTTAAGCGACCCTGAAAAGCGGCGGCGCTACGACCAGTTCGGGCACGAAGGTCTTCGCGGAATGGGTATGCGCGATTACACGCATATGCGGTGGCAGGACATCGGCAGTATTTTCGAAGATATTTTCGGGTTCGGTGACTTTGGCGATTTGTTTGGTATGGGAGGGCGCAGGCAAACAAGACGCGCCGGACCAACACGCGGGTACGATTTGGAGACCTCGGTTGAACTTGCGCTAAACGACATCGCCAAAGGCTCTGAAAAGACCATTGAGTTTACCCGCCAGGATTTATGTGAGGAATGCAGCGGCAGTGGCTGTGCCAAAGGCACGACGCCCGGTAAATGTCCCTCCTGCAATGGAAGCGGCCAAATATCAAGGGGCGGCGGCTTTTTCCAGATGATATCGACCTGTCCACAATGCAGAGGCAGTGGGCAGGTTATTACAAACCCCTGTAAAAAATGCAAAGGTACCGGAAGAGTTCCGAAAAAGAGAATCGTCAGTGTCAAGATTCCGCCGGGCGTTCACGAAGGTCAGGGCATCAGGGTTGGAGGCGAAGGCGAACCCGGCCGAGGCGACGGGCCCCGAGGCGACCTCTACTGCTACGTCAGGATAAGGCCGCACGAATTCCTACAGCGTGACGGCAACGACCTTATTGCCGTTGTTCCGGTAAGTTTTACGCAGGCGGCTTTGGGCGCTACGATTGACGTTCCGAGTCTGGATGGTATGAAACAATTAAAAGTTCCGCCGGGCACACAATATGGAAATATATTCAGAATAAAGGGACAGGGCCTGCCTGATATGCGAACACGGCGAACCGGCGACGAACTCGTGCAAATCATTATCGAGACTCCCACGAAATTAAATACAAAACAACAGGAGATGCTGCGGGAATTCGCAAAAACCGAGAACAAAAGAGTTTCGCCAAAAGTTAAAAGTTTCTTCGAGAAGCTAAAGAAGAATTTCGGTAACAGTCAATGAAAAACAAGAAAAAAGAAAAGCCAAAAGCGCAAAAGACGGCCCAGTCGAAGGATAAAGCCGGTGAAGAGCTTCGCGGGCTAATAGAAGATTTACAAAAAGAAAAGGACGAGCTTTTCGGACAACTGCAGCGAGTCAGCGCCGATTATGCAAATTTCCAAAAACGCTCTTCAAAACAAAATGCCGATGCGATTACTTACGAAAAGGAAAGAATAATAAAGACGCTGCTTCCGGCGCTGGACAATTTTGAACATACTCTGCAAAATGCGCACACGGCTGAGAATGTCGATGTCCTTATCAAAGGCGTTCAAATTGTTTATGACCAGTTGGTCGATATCCTAAAATCTCACGATGTCGAACAAATAAAGGCGCTGGGTGAAAATTTTGACCCTGCGCTGCATCAGGCGATGATGCAAAGGTACGAGGCCGATAAAGAAGAAAATATTGTGCTGGAAGAGTTTCAGAGAGGTTATACGCTCAACGGACGGGTTATTCGGCCAAGCAAAGTCATCGTCAACAAACAGCCTCCGGAACAAACAGGCAAGCAGGAGCAAACGGACGAGCCGGAGCAAACAACAGATACACAGTAATTATTATGCCTACCTACGACTATATATGTGAAAATTGCGGATATGAATTCGAGCGGTTTCAGTCGATAACGGCCCGGCCGCTGCGTAAGTGCCCACAGTGCGACAGAAGAACATTGAAACGGCTTATCGGAGCCGGAGCCGGCGTAATCTTCAAAGGCACAGGATTCTATGAAACCGATTACAGAAGCGAAGACTATAAGAAAAGTAAAGAAAAAGAGAAAAGCACCGCTGATACGAGTACAGCCGAAAGCAAAAGCAAAAAAGCTGAAAGCAAAGATAAAAAAACCAGCGCTCAAACCAAGTCCGGCAAGAAAGACAAAAAGAAATAGCCGGTAGCGTATAGCGTTTAGCGTACAGCAAATAAGGTATGGCTGTGAGCAGTCAGGAGGCCAAGCGCTTTTTGACAGCAGCTTTTATTCTGTTTAAGACTTCAAGTAAGGTTTTGCGCGGGCAGCCGAAATTGAGTCTCATGAAGCCATCGCTATGAAACTCTCTTCCATCCTGCATTCCAACGCCGGCGTTTTCAAAAAAAGCGGCAGGGTCAGAAAGTTTTAACTTTCTTGTATCAATCCAGGCCAAAAAAGTTGCTTCTACGTGGTCCATAGAAAGAGCTGGAATTTCTTCGTTAATATACCTTGTAACGAGATCCCTGTTTTGCCGCAGATATTGCAGTAGTGCTTCTCTCCAGTCGTTGCACTGAGTATAAGCAGCAAGAGTTGCAGCAAAACCAAGGATGCCCATACGAGAGATTATTTCCGTTTTTTTTGCCAGGAACTTCCTTCTGATTTTTTCATTAGGGATGATTACAAACCCACAATTAAGCCCGCCGAGATTGTACGTTTTGCAGGAAGCCATAAAAGTTATCGTATTGTCTGCGACCTTGTCACTTAAAGTCGCCATCGGGATATGGTTTTTTTCGTCGAGGATTAAGTCGCAGAAAATTTCGTCGGAGCACATAATGATATTATTTTTGAGGCAGATTTCGGCAACAGCTTCCAATTCTTCCTTTTTGTAAACCCTTCCGACGGGATTGTGCGGATTGCACAACGTAACCAATTTTGTTTTCGGTGATATTGCCTGTTCAAATTTTTCAATGTCAAAGGTAAAAGAGTTGTTTTGGTGGGAGAGGGGGATTGCGACGAGTTTTTTTCTGGCATTTTCCGGAGCATTCAAAAATGGAGGGTATATTGGCGTAAATGTTACAACTTCGTCACCGTCGTCTCCGGCGGTGCAGCAGGCCACATTTAAGGCCGGCACCAGGCCTGGCGACCAAATAATCCAGGAGGTGTCTATCTCCCAGCCAAAATCCGCTTTCAATTTTTTAACAATTGTTTCATTGAGACCATCGACTACATCAGCGTAACCAAAAACGCCAAAGTCAATATACCTGTGGATGGCCTGCCTTACAGGCAAAGGGGCCTGAAAGTCCATATCTGCAATCCAAACGGGAATAATGTCTCTGCCGGTGTATCTATTCCACTTAAGACTACCTGTCTTCTGTCTGTCGATAATTTTGTCAAACTCAGAATTATTCATTTGCTGTTTCCTCGAGTTTTGGAACAGTAACCCATAAACCAAGAATTAAGGAATCGTCGGGCTCGGTATGTTCCCCCCCACCGCTACGGCAACATCCGTGCAGGGCAAACAAAACTGCTGTGAGCCATTAATACCACAAAAATTCATTGTATAAATATTCTCGGAGAAAAACAAGAAATTTAACACAAATTTGGCAGTTTTTTTATAAGCCCCGGGGACAAAACATAAAAAAAATAAAAATCGTGGAAAACAATCTATTTTACCAGTTAGATGATTTTTTAAAATTGTGGGTATTCTACGGTCTTTAACAGCTCAAATAACGTCACCATCGGGATTTTGAGGGTTTTTGCGGCTGTGATGAGAATCCGGATGTTCTTAAATAAAGCGTCCCTGTGATGCATCAATTGGACTAATCTTCCCTATACGTCAACAATCATCAGAGAGCACACTATTGTACATCAAGCACATCTCATCAGTTACCTGTAACCACGATAGTCAGATGCACGTTTTTTTCATCTTCGATTTGAGTGTGTTTCCTTTTAATCGTTTTCTGGCTTGAAGTCAGGCGTGGTTTGGGTATGGCTATCGGAGTTGTACTTTCATCCTCGAGGAGAGCCAACTCTCTGTGCGGTAACAGTCCCTCAAGCCTGTTGAGGACGGCAAAATCCTTTGCCATTTGTATTGTCGCTTCGAGACTATCCTGATTAACGATTTTGGCAATCTGCTCTGTGGCCACTGTGTCAACTGTGATATATTCACCCTCCTGTTCGGTCTCAATCAAGAACGCAGCCGAATTAAATCTGCCCCAAACAATTTTCAAATCGGCCAAAAGTGAGGCAAGATTTTGCCGGCTGCAACTGACGGCATATATTCTTTTATCAGTCTGTTTTGCGGGGATGTTGTAAGCCAAAATGCCATTATCCTCAATAGCCCTGCTGAGGACTGCATCAGCGGCAAACAAGTTATTAGTGCTCAATTCAAGCCGGCAATTAAATTCGACAGGAGTAATTTGAGGGATAGATTTATCAGCTACGGCCACTAAGCTGGGACGCGGCTTTTCGACTTTAACATCAAGCATAGCTGGTTTTTGCCCGCCGGCAATAATCGGCTCTTCTGTAACGGTTTCGATTCCGACAATCGAGTAAATAACCCCTGCTAAAACGGCAACCAGAGCAATCATAGCTGCGGCAGAGACAATCCTGCGAAGCAATAAATGCCTGGCACCGATGCGCCGGTCAAAATGTTCGGGCATTTCAGAGAGTAACGTTCTTCTTTCGAGCGAGGTTTTGATATCATCGAGCATTCCAACAGGAGCTTCTTCAAAAGGTAAAGAGCCGAGAAGAACCTTACATTTCTGAAGTTCTTTGAGCTGTCGTGCGACCTGCTTATTGTGCGCAACAAGGCGTTGAACCTCGGTCTGCTGTCTTTCGGTCAATTCGTCATCGATGAAGCTATTGAGCAATTCGTCGATATTTTCTTTTTCTTTCATTGCAAAACCGCCTCCAAAAACCCTCTCAGATTGCTTCTTGCCCTGCTGAGCCTGCTTTTAACCGTTCCCAATTCTATATTGAGGACCTTTGCAATATGAGCATAATTCATACCTTCAATATCCCGCAGGACAATTATCGTCCTTTGGTCATCATCGAGTTTCATCAGTGCTGTTATTACTAATTCGCCGATTTCTTTTGCCTGAACCACCCTTTCAGGGTTGGGCGAACGAGCATCAGTCAAAAACTCCTTCAATACCTTTTTGGTCTGTTGCGTACTTTCATCGCTCTGGGCATCGAGACTTTTGAATCCGAGCCGGACGTTTCTTTTGCAGTAATTCAAAGTCAAATTAACGGCTATTCTAAACGCCCAGGTGTAAAAGCTGCTTCTGCCTTCAAATTTATCTATGTTCTCTATTATTTTGACAAACGTTTCCTGCGTAAGTTCCGCGGCATCATCAACATTTGCGCAAATTTTCAAAATGGTGTTATATATGCGATTCTGATACTTAATTATGAGCCGTTCCATCGCTGCAGAATCGCCTTCGCGGCACAGTTCAACCAGCACAGTATCATCAATGTTGATTTTAGACGTTTTTGACTGCACGTTTTCTGTCCTTATTTTAGACCAATGCCGCCTCTAAAAGTTCCCGATGAACTGGTAAAAAATGAGGCCTAACAGCAGGATATAATCGCAGATTAGGCCTTTTTGGTCAATTTAATTTAAATAAGCGTGAAATATAACACATAATCGGGCTTTAGGGGAGAGTGTTATCTTAGTCAGGCCGAGCTAAGAAGCAGTTCGGCCGGT
Organism: uncultured Pirellulales bacterium; assembly: GCA_964467205.1. Taxonomy (GTDB): domain Bacteria; phylum Planctomycetota; class Phycisphaerae; order Sedimentisphaerales; family Anaerobacaceae; genus CAYXPG01. Next base: position 13,466 of record CAYXPG010000014.1, read on the forward strand.
GGTATAGTGCCATAGTACCGGTTACGGATTTACCTTAAGCCAGTCAGCTGCCAGTAGTGCATAATCGAGGAAGTTGACTATACAATCATCGTTTAAGTCGCCGGGTGGATTTTCAATGCAGATATACTGCGATGGCGGTAGAGACGGATTGGAACCCTGATAGAGCAGGTCGATATCATCCGAACTAAGCGGATAATTATATATTCGTACATCATCGAGCAGGCCGTCGTCGGCAGCGGAATTGCCGAAGTATCTGTCGATATTATAATCGCAGCGGCTGCCGAGATGAATATTAGTGTCTGGATTGAAGGAAGAACCTTTAATAGTGGAGTCGGTGCCTATCGAATTAGCATCAATAAAGATTTCGGCACCATCGGCGCTTGATACTGTAATTGCGTACATATGCCACTGGCCGTCAGCTAAAGCTATAGGTGTATTTGGCTGCCATTTTGTACCATCATTAAGCAAAATGCAGGTTGTAACAGCTTCCGGGTCGGTAGACTGTGAGGATTCACGGAAATACACGTTAAGACTATTGTTCGCATTGTAAGTATTGTGACTGAACATATACTGGAATCCTGTTCCATTAACGTCGTCAATTTTGAACCAGAAGCAGAGGGTGAATTCATCGGCATCATTTGTGTAGCTGAAGTCCGGGATTTCGAGATAATCATCGACCTCATCGAAGCTAAGTGTCCCATCGAACCTGCCGCCGGAAGGTTGCCAGAGCGGACCGTTATTGAGCGTGCCGTTGTGGCCGTTACCGGAAGAATCAGGTGCGGCTGTTCCGACGGATTCATCAAGCTGCCAGAAGCCAACAAG
>CAYXPG010000014.1:14387-21287 GCA_964467205.1 uncultured Pirellulales bacterium
GTTGTGAGTGCATCAATGGTCGAAAGTCCCTGTCCCTGAGTGTTCCAGACCCGGTTGTGGTCGGTTCCGAAGCCCTCAATGGTCATTTCGGGATTGCCGCGTCCGCTGCCGGTATAGCGGCCATCGGGATTAACAAGTGGGTAGATATAGAATTCCGCCACCTGTCGAAGCCACTGGGCATTGGGGTCGGAACTTAAGAGAAAATCTACATACCCCTGAAAAGCCCAACTGCCGGAGGTTTCAGTGTTATGGTTGCCTGTGTCTATGACCACTTTTGTTTTGGGCCCTGGGGCGGCCGGGTCAGTAATTTTATATGCGTAAAGGTTATGCTGGGGGACATTCGGGTCTCCGCCTACGTTTCCGGCAGATACACCAACGACAAAATCCGCAATCGGACAATTCGCATCGAGCGCCAGATTGGCATCTCCGCTGGGTGTGGGTGTAACATAAGGACTCAGACTTGCTATTTGCGTATGCGCCTCGGTCATATCCACGGTGTAAACATAAATGTCGTCGTCAAAGAGAAGATTTCGATAGAGAGTAACCCCGAATGCGAGGCCGTAGCTTCTACCCAGATTAAGAAAGTAAGCTGCATCATGGTCGAAGTTGCTCTCCGGGGTAAAAGCGTAATCGGCACTTAATCCATTTGGTGCCGCCGTCATCGACCATATCCGCAGCATTCCGGGATGGCCGGCAGAGGCGTTTGCCGACAGTGCCGGCTCAATTTCGAGCAGGGTCTGCACATAAAGGCAATCGACCAAGTCGGCGGTTACATTAAAGTTCAATGGGTTTGAAGTGCCGTTATGAAAGTCTAATAAGTAATCGATGTCGCCGCCGGTATCGTTCTGCATAGCGGTGGTGAGTGCATCGATAGTCGAAAGGCCCTGGCCCTGAGTGTTCCAGACTCTGTTGTGGTCCAAGCCGAAACCCTCGGCGGTCATTTCCGGATTGCCGCGTCCGTCTGCGGTGTATCTGCCGTCAGGATTGACGAGGGGATAAACGTAAAATTCGGCTACCTGGCGAAGCCAGATGGCAGCGGGCTCCGAACTTACCAGGAAATCAACCATTCCCTGAAAGGTCCAACTGCCTGGGGTTTCGGTATTATGGTTGCCCGTATCTATAATGACTTTTGTTTTGCTGCCGGCAGCAGCCGGGTCGGTGATTTTATAGGCATAAAGGTTGTGCTGGGGAACGCACGGGTCTCCGCCGACATTTCCGGCCGATACACCAACGACAAAATCGGGGATTGGACAACCGGGCAGCGCCAGACAGGCATCACCGCTGGCGGTGGGGGTTACGTAGGGACTATTGCTGACTAACTGGGTATGGGCCTCAGTCATATCGACAGTATAAACGGTAACATCCTGAGCAAGGCCGATTGCAGGAAACACCAAAAGCGCCAGAATTACGGATGCTATTGTCCAGATTTTCATTTTTACCTCCTCTTTGCCTCTTAATATGTGCCCGAATAGCGCAAATACACCATTATTCTACCATTATTATTCTATTGAATTCCGCGGCCAAAGTCAACGAAAAAATATCTTACCCGCAAATAGGGGTATTCATCGGGATACAGTTCGGCAGATTTGAAGTAAGATTGCTTTAGAATAATATTTCGGTCAAGAATCAGTTTGTGCCCTTAAGAGTGAAATCAGCAGAAAGTCGTTTTCCATTCGGGCACAGGCAGGTCACCTGGAGTATGTAGGTTTGGTTTCTTAGCGGCTCGAAATCCAGATTGAACTGGTAAGACCTCAGGAAATCCCGCCAATACTCGTTATTTTCAGCGGGCCCAGTTAAATCGATGTCCGGCCAGATAACAATTCTTTTGCCCTTAGGCTCGGAGCGGAGCTTTTCATATCCATACAACTCGAAGCGAAAGACCGCCGGCGCTTTGATTTGACTGCCGAATAAGTCCAGCAAACCGACATAAAGCTTTATCTGTGATGCATCGGGGTCATTGCCGATGCAAACAAATTCGGTCAAGGGCATAATATCGATTTTTACGGGCAGGTATGGGCTGTAGAGAGAGAGAGCAACCTTTCCATTTTTATTAACCGGTAATTTGTCGGCTGTCTGCTGGGATTCACAACCAGCAGCGAGTAAAAGTGCTACAAGGAAGAATATTCGCAATGATAGAGTGATTGATTTCATTAGGACTTTTCACTTTTTATTTTGTTTATAAGTCCTCATCGAGCATATGGCCGAGACGGTATTTTTTCGTTCGCAGGTAGTCGATATTATGCTCGCCCGGCTTTGCCCTCAGGGGCAGCTGCTCAACAACCTTTATACCATAAACCTCAAGGCGTTTTATTTTCTTTGGATTATTAGTCAATATGCGTATTTGCTTAAAGCCCAGATCACGACAGATTTGAGCACCGATTCCATAGTCTCTTTTGTCAGCCATAAACCCAAGTTCGAGGTTTGCTTCAACGGTATCGAGTCCCTGCTCCTGCAGTTTGTAGGCGCGTAGTTTATTTGTCAGTCCGATACCTCTTCCTTCCTGCCTTAGATAAATCAATGCACCTTTGCCGCACTCTTCAATCATCTTCATCGCAGCAATCAATTGATACCCGCATTCACACCTCTGTGAATGAAATAAATCGCCCGTCATACACTCCGAATGTACCCTGACCAGGACCGGTTCGGTTTGTTCAATAACTTTGCCATTCTCGTCAAGCTCACCGATGCCGCCCTTGCACAGGGCCAGATGCGGTTCAGGCGAAGTTATGCTCTCATAGCCAATCAGTTTGAATTCGCCATAGTCGGTAGGTAAATTGACGCACTCAAGGCGTTTGATTTGGCTTTCCCGCTGGAGGCGGTATTCAATGAGCTTTGCTACCGAAGCGATTTTTAGTTTGTGCTTTTCGCAGAACTTAAGCAACTGCGGGACCCTTGCCATTGAGCCGTCTTCGTTCATAACTTCACATATAACACCAGCGGGTTTGAGGCCTGCCAATCTCATTAAATCTACGGCGCCTTCGGTTTGTCCGGCGCGAACGAGGACTGCGCCCTCTCTGGCGCGCAGCGGGAAAATATGCCCTGGTCGAACAAGGTCTGCGGCTTTTGCGCCGTCGGCAATCACTGTCTGGATAGTCCTTGCCCTGTCAGCAGCACTTATGCCCGTAGTTATTCCCTCAGCGGCATCGATACTGACTGTAAAGGCGGTCCCAAAGCGGGCGGTGTTTTCAACGGTCTGGGGATAAAGACCGAGTGAATCGCATTTTTCGGCTGCCAAAGGCAGACAAATAAGGCCGCGACCAAATTTTGCCATAAAGTTGATAATCTGAGGCGTTACCTTCTCTGCGGCGCAAACAAGGTCGCCCTCGTTTTCACGGTCTTCATCATCGACAAGGACAATCATTCTGCCCTGCCGAAGGTCTTCCAAAACCTGCGGTATTTCACTAAATTCTACTGCCATATTTCGTATTTTGTCTCTGGTGCCTGGATTTACGCATTTGCCTGTTCGTATTCTTCAATATAACGACTTCCTGTTCGGATGTAAATAAGTGCTGCCAGAATAGCGGTACCGGCCGCCGACCACCAAAGCACCCGTAAAAACCAAATCCAGCCGGGCACAAATATTGAAACTTCAGGAGCAATGAGAATCGCCGCCACCATAGATGACTGCAAAACGGTGGCAATCTTGCCTATCGGCACAGGAGCAATACGCCCCTCTGAAGTGATAAAATAAACGATAAGAAAGCCAATAAGCAGAAAGAGGTCTTTGCCGATTATCAAGACGACAACAGTTGGCGGCAGTTTGAAGTTTGGTATGCTGGCGCGGTTGGAGGCCAGCAGCAGACAGGCACAGATTATAAGTAATTTGTCGGCGGTTGGGTCTAAAAAGGAGCCGAGCCTTGTAACCTGCCCTTTTACCCGGGCCAAATACCCGTCAAGTACGTCGCTTCCCGCCATAACCAGAAAAATAAGAACTGAAATATACCGCATCGCATTCTGCATAGGTTCGCTAAGTACAGGGTCATTTATTTTGAGCATACAACTGACAAAGGGCACTATCAGAAATATCCGAATAATTGTAATGCGATTGGCCCAATTCAATTTCATATTTTTCTCCGGATACTAATGTCTATTAAATACATCGTCCACCATCGACGTTTAAGGTTTGTCCGGTTATGTAATCATTTTTTAGCAGGAAGATTACGGCATCGGCAATTTCTGTGGGCCGGCCGATTCTTGCCGCCGGTATAAGCGAAAGCTGCTGTTTTTTTTGAGATTCATCAAAATCGCCTGGGAAGTTTACTATTCCCGGTGCGACGGCGTTAACGCAAACGGCAGGGGCTAATTCTTTTGCGAGGGCCTTTGTAGCACCGATGAGTGCGGCTTTCGATGAGCAGTAAAGAACGTACTCAGCCCAGGGCCTGATTCCGCCAATGTCGGCAATATTGATTATTTTGCCAACGACAGAGCTTGCTGTTGGGAATGCAGCTTTTATTCTTTCGGCAAAGAATCGGCCGGCCAAAATCGGCACCGATACATTCAATTTCAAAACACTCTGGGCCTCTTCAAAAGTAACTTCAGGCAATGGCAGTCTGGAAAAAACAGCAGCGGCATTAACCAGGACCTGAGGGGTGCCGAGTTTTGCCGCTCTTTCAAACAAATCTTCTATTTCCCCCCGCCGAGTAAGGTCGGCCTGAATCGCCAATGCCTTTGTGCCCAGCTTTTCGATTTGTTCGACAAGCTCTTTTGCAACCCTTTCATTTCGGTTGTAATGACAGATGCAATTGCAGCCGGCCTGTGCCAAAGCCAATGCAATGGCAGTTCCTATTTGCCCACTCGAGCCGGTAATAACAGCAGTAGTCCCTTTCAACTCCATAAGCAGATATACTAAGCATCCGCACTAAATTTGGCAACATAATAGATTCAGTCTGCTTAATTTACTTGATACGAAAAGCTGTATCAATACAATTGAACCGATTCGGGAGAGTACGGATTGGCTGGAAAAGCTTGTTTATTAGAAAATACAGGGAAAGGCAGGAATGGCGAAAAAGCTCGGATTAGTATATCACAACCTTTCTGTTATGCTCGAGGCTGGCGTGCCGGTGGTGCGGTCGCTGAATACCGTTACATCCGGTTTGGAGGGAAAATTGCAAAATGCTTTTCAGGCCGTTGCCAAAGACGTTTCATCCGGTAAGCAAATAGCAGAAGCGATGTCGAAACATCCGAAAGTATTCGGGGAGCTGGACGTGCTGGTGATAAAAGCGGCGGAGGTCTCGGGTAACCAGGGTGAATGTTTTAAGCTGTTGTCTCAGTGGTATGACTTTGTCAGGAGATTGAAACACATTTTTATCTCAGGGATGGTTTTACCTGTTGTCCTTATCCACTTAGCAGCGGTTATTAGTCCGCTGCCCAATTTGATTTTGAGCAGAATCACCATATTCGAGTACATCCTGCAGGTATTAAGAATCCTATCGCTGCTGTATGTCCCTGTGGTGGTAATTTTTGGTATCCTGCATCTTACTCCGAAAGCCGAGACATTTCGCAGACTGCTTGATAATGTTACATTAAGAATCCCTCTGTTAGGCCAGGCGATTCGGAAACTTGGGATTAGCCGATACTGCCGGACGTTCCATATGCTATGTAAAGCGGCGGTGCCGGTTGACCAATGTGCGCAAACGGCATCATTGATGACGGGCAATACAGTGATATTGGATTTGTTCAAAGGAGGGGCTGGGAGTGTGAAGAAAGGTGAACCGGTCTCGGCCGGTTTTTCGGATAAGCTGCCGCTGGATTTGCTGGACTTGTGGCACGTGGGCGAAGAAACCGGTAAACTGGACGATGCCACCAAACGCCTGGCCGATATGTATGCCTATTCCGCTGAACAGATGATGACCGAGTTTTGTAAGTGGCTGCCGAGAGTGATTTATTTTCTCATCTGCATTTTGATGGCTGTACTAATTCTGATGAACTTTGCGATAATTATGAGCACACAGGTGAGTTGAAACAATTTTCATTTTAATTTACTTGATGGTAACTGTGTGTGTTGTATAATCTCAGGCCGTAATTAACATTTTGAAATCTTAATGGAGCAGGACTGTGGCAAGATGACAGAGCTTAGCGTTAATCTTAACAAAATTGCACTGTTGCGAAATCAACGTGATATTGGGATACCGAACGTCATAAAATCGGCAGAGACCATTATTGAAGCCGGCGCATACGGTATAACGGTCCACCCCCGGCCGGATGAGCGGCACACAAGGTATTCGGATGTGTATGAACTTGCCAAGATGCTCACGGTCGAATTCAACATAGAGGGCAATCCATTTACCGGCAAATATATGGAGATTGTCAGCGATGTCAAGCCGACCCAGGCCACGCTGGTGCCCGACGCACCCGACGCCAATACCTCCGACCACGGCTGGGACCTGCAAAAGAACAAAGAAAGACTTTTGCCGGTGATAGAAAAGTTGAAATCGCTGGATATTCGTGTAAGTCTCTTTATGGACCCGGACATCGGTGGTATTGAGCTGGCCAAAGAAGTCGGAGCCGACCGGGTTGAGCTTTACACCGAACCCTATGCAAGAGCATTTGAAAGCCAAAAAGAGCTTGAAGCAACTTTGGAGCGATATGCCGAGGCGGCACGGGCGGCAGTAAAAACAGGGCTGGGACTTAACGCCGGGCATGATTTGAACCTTCTAAACCTCGGGCAGTTCTGCAGCGGTGTTCCGGGCATACTTGAGGTCTCAATCGGACATGCCCTTATAGCAGACGCTCTTGATATGGGCCTGCATAACGCGGTGAAAGCATATTTGAAGATACTCTCTCAAAGCTGATTTGAAATGAACTCGCAGGCGATTGTCAAAAGCAGCTGTAATACGTATTTCTAAACTTAGAGCCTATAACAAAATGACTCTGTATTCAAGCGGCTTATTTTCCGTCTGG
>CAYXPG010000015.1:0-8026 GCA_964467205.1 uncultured Pirellulales bacterium
CCCGCCTTCATAACTGTCCAAATCAACTGGAAAGATTTTACCGCCTTGCCAATCCGTTACTACGGCGCCTGCGGCCTCGGCAATCACCGTACCGGCCGCTATGTCCCACAATTTCTGATGAGAGTTAATGGTGGCAATAAAACTTCCCTTTGCTACGTATGCTAATTGCAGGGCGGTTGCGCCCAAATTGCGGTATCTTGTTCGTTTCATAATTTCGCACGCCCAGCCCGGCAGCTCAGTTTCAAAATTGCTGTCCAGGCCAACGCTCGAAACTTTTTCTATTTTATCTTCACTTACATTTATTCGCCTGCTGTTAAGTTGCGCATCACCACCTTTAACAGCAGTGAACATCGACTCTGTGGCCGGCTCAAAAATAACGCCGACAACCGGCTCGCCTTCATACATCACGCCGATACTGACCACAAAGCAGAGCATACGGTGCGCAAAATTGTTGGTTCCGTCTATCGGGTCGATGACCCACCAGATTTGTTCGGCCCCGCGGGGAGCCTGCTTAAACATATTTCCCTTCTCACCTTCCTCGGCGATAAAACCATGGTCGGGATATGTCTCTTTAATTCTCTCGATGATGATTTGCTGGCATCGTATATCTGCCTGTGTTACCAGTTCATTATCGTTTTTTTTCGAGACCTTAACATAGTTAAGTTCTTCCATCGCCCGCTGTCCGGCTAATCGCGCCGCCACGATTGCGGTTTCGAGAATTTGTCTTAATTCTATCTGGTCTAATGCCATAATTGGGCCTTTCTTCAAGGTTGACAACATTACTATATTTTCTTATTTTAACGAAGTTATGCAGATAAGCCAACAGATAAATAAAACGAAAATTTTCTGCAAAGCAACGGCCCGGCAAAGACTCCTGGCAGGTCTTGTTTTATTGGCTGTAGCCGCTTTTTTTGGATTTTGTCGACTCGCAGCGACGGGCAGAATAGACATTGACCGTTGGGTCGACCCCTGCGGCCTTAAGCAAAGATACGGCCTGACCTGTCCAACCTGTGGAATGACCACATCAGCTATTACTTTTGCTAAAGGAAAAATTTTTGAGGCGTTTTATGTTCAGCCGGCTGGGGCGTTTTTCTGCTGTGTGCTGGTGGCGGCGGGGTTTTTAGCGTTGCTTATAGCAGTATTCGGGCTATATTTCAGTTTTATTAATCGTTTTTTCACTGAGGTCAAAGTAAAATACATAATTTTAGGCATTATAATTATTGTGTGCGCCGGCTGGGCGGTTACGTTAGCACGGGCACTGGCAGAGAGGAATTGATTATTGATTGTGGATTATTGAGCTGAAAAAGTGGGTAGTAAAAGAAACCAAAAAACAAAAAATAGATTTTGGCAGGCTAAAATGAAAAAGTTGACAGTTATATTTATATTAGGTACAGCCCTGATTTGCGGGGGCTGCCAGATACCCGGTATATTAGGTACGCCGACCCGGCACGAGAAGAAAATTCCAGCGGAATACGACCTCACAGAACATATAGAGGAGAAAATATTAGTGCTTGTTGAGCAGCCGGCTTATCTGAATGCTCAGACCAATCTGCGTTATTACATAACGGATGCAATGAACAGAGATATTGTACGGCGGATAAAAATCGAGCCGGAAATGCTGGTTGATTATAGTGAATTGTCGCATTTGCGGTCGGGCAGGAGCCATTTTGCACAACTTTCAAAAGCAGAAGTTGGCAAGGCACTTGGGGCGGATATGGTTCTGTATGTGGATATTGACAATTATCAGCTTAGGCAAATGCCTGATGAGGGTTATTTGAATGGGTTTTTGAGCGGCAGGGCGCTTCTGCTGGAAACGGCAACGGGAGAGAAACTGTGGCCGGTAGATGCAAAGAGCAAGAGTATTAAGGTAGGCTTTGACGTTGAGAATCGCGGGAAGGATATTGCCGTTAAGAGACTTGCGATGGCGTTTGCATATTGTACCGTCAGGTATTTATATGATTGTCCGGAGAGTGAATTTAAATTATTCGATGACAGGAGCGGGATACAGTGGCAGAAGTGGGAGAGGAAGGATTGATAGTTTTGACTTTTGAGTTAGAGGTAAGCAGGACAGAGGTGAAAGGAATATCGAATAGCTCTGCCACAGGTATCGAACGTCGAATTGAGAAGTGGATGGCGGATAGGGCCGAGAGTAAATAGCTTGACAGGGAGAGGGAATTTGGCTAATGTTGTAATCGAAAAATGCAGCCGGCAGGGGGGCACGGCTTTATTTGACAGTAACGGGAAAACTGAAGAAGTTCTCTGGAGGTTTGTAATGATTAAAATTCTCATCACAGACAAACTTGCACAGGAAGGAATCGACCTTTTAAATGCGATGGACGGCGTTGAAGCGGTCGTTAAAACCGGTATAAGTAAAGATGAATTAGCCGGGATTATTGGCGAATATGACGGGCTGATAATAAGAAGCGGGACAAAAGTTACCGCAAAGGTCCTGGCCGAGCCGGGCAAGCTAAAAGGCATTGCGCGGGCGGGCGTTGGCGTGGACAATATTGATATTGGCGAGGCGACCAGACGCGGAATCCTTGTTATGAATACGCCGGGCGGCAATACGCTAAGTGCGGCAGAACATACGATGGCTTTGATGCTCTCGATGAGCCGTAACGTTGTACCGGCCTGCAACAGTTTGAAAGCCGGTGCGTGGGACAGAAAAAAATATATGGGCAATCAGCTCAACGGCAAAGTGCTGGGGGTGATAGGATTGGGCAGGATAGGTATGGCTGTTGCAAAAATGGCGGCAGGTTTCAATATGAAAATCCTCGGCTATGACCTGCTTGCGGTCCCTTCCGATGCGGAAAAAGTCGGGATTGAAATTACCGATGGGCTGGAGAGAATCTTCAGGGAAGCAGATTATATCAGCGTGCACGTTCCGCGAAATAAACAGACGTTGAATATGATTGACGCTGAAGAGATAAAAATGATGAAGCCCGGCGTGCGATTAATCAACTGCGCCCGAGGCGGGATTATCAATGAGGATGCGGTCTATGAGGCATTGGCCGAGAAACACATCGCCGGTGCGGCACTTGATGTTTATCCGAAAGAGCCGCCTGAAAATACGCGGTTTGCCGAATTTGAGAATTGTCTTGTTACGCCACATCTGGGTGCCAGCACGAAGGAGGCCCAGATTGAGGTAGCGGTTGAAGCGGCGCAGATTCTTGTCGAAGCAATCAAGGGCAGGGCGGTGAAGAATGCACTTAACGCGCCATCGATGGCGGGAGTGGTGCCTGTGATAGTGAAGCAGTATTCGAGACTGGCCGAGCGAATCGGGAAGCTTTTGAGTAATATCGCACCAGGGCATATCAAGGATGTTGAGGTGCAGTATCGAGGAACAATTGCCGAGATGGACATTGGCTCTGTTACACTTAATTTTGCGGTGGGTCTGCTGCAAAAGCATTTCGAGATGCCGCTGAATATTGTCAATACTCCGGTTCTGGCAAAAGAACGAGGTATAAGCATCGACGAAACGAAAAATGTCGAAGCTAAAGACGTTGCGTCGAGTTTCAGTGCCAAAGTAGTTACCGATAAGGTAAAGAGGACGGTGACAGGTACGGTGTTTGGCGGGACGCTGCTGCGGATAATTGAGATTGACGGATTTAATATCGAGATGACGCCGCAGGGTTCGGTCCTTGTTATCTTTAACGATGATAAGCCGGGTGTTATCGGCGACGTCGGGACTATCTGCGGTAAACACAATATCAATATCGCTACGATGGGAGTGGGACAGAAGCTCGAGCAGCAGCAGGCTATTCTGGCCGTTAGTCTCAGTAAAGGGCCCGGTGTGGAAGTCGTTAAGGAGCTTGGCGACCTTGATTTTGTGAATGAAATTTATGTTTGTAAGCTGGATTAGTTCGTCGGGGCAATATATGTTTGGAGTTTTTTATGGCGGCAAGGAAGGGCCGGTCGGCAGGCCAGTTGAAATTTGAGTTTGAAAAGTCGCGGACTAAAAAAGCCAGGGCGAAAGCTAAAAGCGCCAGGGCAAAGGCTAAAAAAGCCAAGGTAAAAAGGGCTAAAAAGAAGCCGGCCAAAAAAACAAAATCAAAAAAGCGGTCGAAAGTTTCTGCCATAAAGAAGAAAGCCGGGACAGCGAGCAAAAGGAAAAAAGGCCCGGGCAAACGCAGGGTTGCAGTTGCGGCCACAGCCGAGTCGATGGCCGCCGAGCAGCGTGACATAAGTATTAGTGAGTTCTTTGCCAAGAACAGGCATCTGCTTGGCTTTGATAATCCACGAAAGGCGCTTCTTACAGCGGTTAAAGAGGCGGTTGATAACTCGCTCGATGCCTGTGAAGAGGCACGTATTCTTCCCGATTTGACAATCAGTATCAAAGCTGTCGGCGATAATAAGTTCGTATTGGCAGTGAAGGATAACGGTCCGGGGATAGTGAAGCAGCAGATACCGAATATTTTTGCGAAACTGCTTTATGGCAGCAAGTTCCACAGCCTGAAGATGAGCCGGGGCCAGCAGGGAATTGGGATATCCGCTGCGGGGATGTACGGGCTGATAACCACCGGGGAGCCGGTGCAGATTGTCTCGCGAACAAATTCCAAAAAAAAGGCGCTTCATTACCATGTGCAGATTGATACAGCCAAAAATAAACCTCAAATTATACTGGATGAGGAATGTGATTTTGACCTTGCGACGGGCACAAGTGTCTCTATAACCCTTGTAGGGAAATATCAAAGAGGACGTCAATCGGTCGATGAGTATATCGCCCAGACAGCGATGGCTAATCCTCATGCATCGATTTATTACAATGCCCCCGACGCCAAGAGCTATGAGTATCGAAGGCAGAGTAAAGAATTGCCGTTTGCACCGCGCCAAATCAAGCCGCACCCGTACGGCGTAGAACTGGGGTTGCTGTTCAAAATGGCAAAGGACAGTTCTTCCAAGCAGCTTTCAGCATTCTTGCAAAATGAATTTTCCAGGGTCAGTCTGCGAGTTGCGAATCAGATTTGCGAGAAAGCGAAACTTCGCAAAACACTGAGGACTTCCAAGATGACGCTCAAGCAGGCAGAAGTACTTCATTCGGCGATAAATGAGACCAGGATTATGGCGCCGTCCACAGATTGCATCGGTCCGATAGGTGTTGAGCAGTTGGAGAAGGGGCTGAGGGCGGTGGTGAAGGCTGATTTTTATGCGGCATCCTCGCGCAATCCGGCTGTTTATCGCGGCAATCCTTTTCTAATTGAAGCGGCCCTGGCATACGGTGTTAAAAATAGCGGCAACAGCGACACGGACAAAGAGCCGCTGATGCGGGTTATACGCATCGCAAATCGTGTGCCTTTGTTGTATCAGCAGTCGGCATGTGCGATTTATAAATCCACTCTTGATATTAACTGGCGAAATTACGCTTTAAGCCAGGGCAGAGGTGCTTTGCCGAGCGGGCCGGTTGTGCTGATGGTGCACATCGCTTCGGTATGGGTGCCTTTTACTTCCGAAAGTAAAGAAGCTATAGCCCACTATCCGGAAATTATCAAAGAGATACACCTGGCGGTCCAGGACTGCGGCAGAAAACTCGGTATGTATCTGCGAAGAAAAAAACGCATCCAGCAGGAATTGGCCAAACGCAGCTATATTGAAACCTATTTGCCTTATATCGGAGAAGCACTTCAGGATATTTTGGCACTGAAACAAAAACAGGTCAATACCGTCATCGGCAAACTCGAAAAAGTTTTGGAGAAATCCAGAAAAATATAAGGAATGATATGTCAGGGCAGTTAATAATAACTATCAGCGGGATGAGAGGCATCGTCGGGGAAAATCTTAACTCTGCTGTTGCCGCAGAATACGGTTGCGCTTTTGGCACATATCTTAAAAGAAGATTCGCCGAGAAGGGCGGTGGCCTTTCGGTTTGTATCGGTAGGGATACCAGGCCGAGCGGCCAGATGCTGCAGTCAGCCGTGATGGCGGGATTGTCCTCAGTGGGAATTGGTGTGATAGATTTGGGGGTGGTGACTACGCCCGGCGTCAGCATAATGGTAAGGCAGCTCAGCTGCAGCGGCGGAGTCATTATAACCGCTTCGCATAATCCGATTCAATACAACGGTATTAAGCTGCTTCTGGATAATGGAGTTGCTCCGCCGCCTGAGACGGCAGGACAAATCAGGCGGCATTTCTTCAATAGAGAATTTTCTCTTGTGGATTCACGCGATTGCGGCAAAGTGACTAAAAATGAGAAAACCGATAAAATTCACATCGCCAAAGTTTTGGCAATCGTTGACAAAAAGGCAATCGCAGCAGAAAAGTTCAAGGTTGTTCTCGACAGTGTAAACGGGGCAGGGGGGCGGGTTACTAAAAAATTACTATCCGAGTTCGGCTGTAAGGTTTCAGCAATAAACGAAGAGCCGACCGGCCTGTTCGCCCATAAGCCTGAACCTAATGCTGCAAATTTAACCGGCCTTTGTAAGGCGGTTAAACAAGAGCAGGGCCAAATCGGCTTTGGGCAGGACCCCGATGCCGACAGATTGGCAATTGTCGATGAAAACGGGACCTACATCGGTGAAGAGTACAGTCTTGCTCTGGCGGTCAAATACATTTTCAGTAAGCAAAGCGGTACAGCGGCAACAAATCTTTCAACATCGAGAATGGTTGATGATATCGCAGCAAAGACAGGCTCTCAGGTTTACAGGACGGCTGTGGGCGAGGCCAATGTTGCGGCGGCAATGCTCGAGAACAATTGCGTCATAGGCGGTGAAGGTAACGGCGGTGTGATTGATTTGCGGGTAGGGTCTGTGCGCGACAGTCTGGTAGGTATTTCTCTTGTACTGCAACTTATGGCTGAAACGGGGAAAACTGTAAGTCAGTTAGTCGGCGAAATCAGCGGCTATTATATGAGTAAACATAAATTCGTAGCAGACGAAGGCGGCGCCAGGCAAATCCTCAGTTCGGCAAAAAAACTCTTTTCTGATGCGAAGCTTAATACAACCGACGGCTGTAGATTTGATTTCGACGATGGCTGGCTGCATCTGAGGAGCAGTAATACCGAGCCGGTGATGAGACTCATAGTCGAAGCCAAAGATAAGCAAACCGCTCAAAAATATATCGATGCGGTTTTGAACATCCGCAAAGAAATACTCGGCTGATTTGCAGATGCGAAATGACAAGCAACAAATCGCTTGCAGGCAAATAAAATCTGTAACGTATCTTGCGATTGCAGCGAATACTTTTCTTTTTGTTGTCAAGCTCGTGGTGGGTTTTTTTACCGGCTCGATAGCCTTGATAGCGGATAGCTTTCACTCGCTTTCCGATATGACCACTGACTTAGCTGTGCTCTTGGGCGTTTATATTGGTTCTAAGGAGCCTGACCGATGTCACCCTTACGGTCATGGCCGGGCCGAAACATTCTCAGCTGCCTTTATCGCCCTGATTTTGGTTTTTGTGGGCTTGGCTTTTGTTTACTACGCCGCTGTCGATGTTGCAAAAGGCAATGTTATAACTGCTCATATAAGTGTGCTGATAGTTGCAATAGTTTCTATCATTGCCAAAGAACTGCTTTACGGGGTAACTAAAAGGGCGGCCATCAAGTCTCACAGTCCTGCTCTTTACGCCAATGCCTGGCACCACCGCAGCGATGCATTAAGCTCCGTAGCGGTTGTTGCAGGTTTTGCGTCACTTCGGTTTGGCTTTAAATACGGCGACCAGATAGCTGCCGTTGCGGTCGGACTGATGGTAATTCTGGTGGGAGTGAAGATTATCGGGAACTGTTTGGGTGAGCTTACCGAAAGAGCTGTTGATGCCGAAACGATTGAACAAATACAACATATAATTAACAGCAATTCATCAATACAGCATTGGCATAAGCTGCGAACGCGTATGGTCGGCAGGGAGGTTTTCCTCGACCTGCACATCCTTGTTGAGGCGGACTTGAACATAGCCGCCGCCCATGAAATAGCTGAAAGTCTGGAGACTTCGCTGCACGAGCAGATAGTCCGTCCGGTCAATATTACCGTTCACGTTGAGCCGGACATACCCGAACTTAGAAAATAGCTCTTATAGAATCGCCAATATTAACCAT
>CAYXPG010000015.1:8126-12648 GCA_964467205.1 uncultured Pirellulales bacterium
CCGGACATACCCGAACTTAGAAAATAGCTCTTATAGAATCGCCAATATTAACCATGCCTTTGAGAAAATTCGAAGGGTAAAAAATTGTCTTTTCTACGACGATTTGGCCAAAATGTTTGAAATCTTATTAGCTTGGGGTATAATTTGGAATACCACCCTTTTGTTGGGGTGGTTTTATCATTGGTTTCGAGAGTGTATTTGTTGTTATGGGTCTTGATAAGTTCTTCAATCCGGAATCTGTTGCGATTGTCGGCGCTTCCCAGAACAAGGGCAAGGTTGGGCACGAGATACTGACAAGCCTGATAAACGGCGGATATAAAGGTAAAATATACCCCATCAACCCTAAAGCCGAAACGATAGAGGAGCTTAAGTGTTATCCCGACCTTGAATCTATCGGAGAGGTTTGCGAGCTTGTTGTTATCGTTGTTCCGGCCAAGCTTGTTCCTGCAATAATGAAACAATGTGCAAAAACCGGGGTAAAATCGGTAATTATTATCACCGCCGGTTTTAAGGAAGTCGGTGAAGCGGGAAAATCGCTTGAAAAAGAAATTATGCAGATTGCCATACAAGGCGGGGTCAGAGTCATCGGGCCTAACTGTCTTGGGGTGATAGTCCCTGCAAACAAACTTAATGCCAGTTTCGGCGGTGAGCTGCCGGCAGCAGGGGCAATAGGATATCTTTCACAATCAGGCGCTCTTCTTGCCGCAATACTTGATATGGCTAATGCAAACGGCATTGGTTTTAGCAAGCTTATCAGTATAGGCAACAAGGCGGATATTGATGAGTTAGACATTATAAGCACGCTTGGCAGCGACCCGGAGACAAGAGTTATTGCCGGTTATCTTGAAAGTATTACTGATGGCGCCGCCTTTGTGAGAGAGGCAGAGCAAATTTCGCACACCAAACCTATCCTGTTGATGAAATCGGGAGGTACATCTGCCGGTGCGCAAGCCGCCTCCTCACATACTGGAAGTCTTGCGGGCGGCGAAACGGCCTATGAGGCCGTATTTGAGAGGGCGGGAATAGTACGGTGTGATTCGATTAAACATCAGTTTGATTATGCCTGTGCCTTTGCCAATCAGCCGCTTCCTGTAGGTACGGCTGTTGCGGTTATCACCAATGCGGGAGGACCTGGAATTATGGCTGCCGATGCAGTTGAACGGGCCGGCCTTACCTTTGCAAAATTAACGGATGAGACAATAAAAAAATTATCTGAAAAACTACCGCCCGCAGCAAATCTTTATAATCCTATAGATGTCTTAGGTGACGCACTTGCCGACCGCTATGAATTTGCCCTTGGAACTGTTATCGATGATACAAATGTCGATGTGGTTTTAATACTGCTGACGCCACAGGTGATGACTAAATCGGCAGCTACAGCCGAAGCAATCGTCAGGATTGCCCGGCAAAAACCGCAAAAACCAATTCTTGCCTGTTTTTTAGGGTCAGGAAAAGTCGAAAAAGGTATAAATATCCTGCGAGATGGTAAAATTCCTCAATATGATTCTCCGGAGGCTGCTGTTGCAACGGTAAAAGTTATGGCTGATTACGTCAGATGGCTTAGTCGGCCCAAAAGAGTTGTAAAACTGTTTCCAGTCAACCGCAGGAAAGTCGAGACGATAATCGAAAAACATCTGCGGCAGCAAATTCGGGAAGTTGGAGAGACCGAATCAAAAGAAATACTTGAGGCATACGGCTTTGTTACGCCGGAAGGCTCTGTTGCAACTACAGCCGAGCAAGCGGTCAATATTGCCGAGCAGATTGGTTATCCGGTTGTACTGAAAATATGGTCGCCGGATATTCTGCATAAATCAGATGTTGGTGGAGTCAGAATCGGTATCAATAATGCCGGAGAAGTAAGAGACACTTTCGACCTGATGATGTATCGAATACCCAAAAAACTGCCGGATGCCCATATTCTTGGTGTTTTAGTTCAGGAAATGTGTAAGAGCGGACGAGAGGTTATTCTCGGAATGAATCGCGACAGGCGTTTTGGCCCTTTGATGATGTTCGGAATGGGCGGTACAATGGTGGAAGTGCTTAAAGATGTGTCATTTTACCTCGCGCCACTGACAGCCGATGAAGCTAAACAAATGTTGATAAACACAAAAACGTACAAGATGTTGAAAGGCGTGCGGGGCGAAGAGGGAGTAGATATAGATAAAATAGCAGAAGGACTGCAGAGACTCTCACAACTGGTTACGGAATTCCCTCAGATTCAGGAAATGGACATAAATCCTTTTGTTGTCGGGCCTGAAGGCAGCACAGCAGTGGCAGTTGATGCCAGAATGAGTGTGGAAAAAGTTTAGCTAAAGAGGTGTATATGCAGGATTTTGACTGGAAAGAAAAATACCGCCAGAAGATAGGCACGGCACCCGCAGCAATGAAATTAATTAAACCGGGCAACAGTATCTTTATAGGAACAGGCTGCGGCCAACCCCAGCATCTGGTTAACGCTTTAGTTGAGCATTCAAGCCATATTTATGACGCTCACATTATACACCTGTTGACTATGGGGGCGGCACCCTATGCCGGTGAGAAGTTTCGTGAACGGTTTAAGATAAATAGTTTTTTCATTGCTGATAACGTTCGCGATTCTCTGAAAAAAGGTATTGGGGATTATACGCCGATATTTCTGTCGGAGATACCCGACGAATTTAATACCGGAAGAATTCCTATTGATATTGCCTTAATAAGTGTTTCTGAGCCGGATGCGAGAGGTTTGTGCAGCTTAGGAGTTTCGGTAGACATCGTTAAATCCGCTGCAGCAAATGCCCGTTATGTTATTGCACAGGTCAACCGTTGTATGCCTCGAACCTTCGGTGACAGCTTTATTCACGTCAACAGCATTGATATGCTGGTTCCTTATGATGAAGACATAATCGAAATAGCAGTACCAGAACCGGATGAAACTCTGCATCGTATCGGACAGAACATTTCCAGGCTTGTTGAGGATGGCAGTACTATCGAATGCGGCATCGGACGTATTCCTCAAGCCCTGGCCGATTACCTTGTTTATAAGAAAGACCTTGGCATTCATACCGAAATGTTCAGCGACTGGATTATCGACCTGATTGAGTGCGGTGCGGTTACCTGTTCAAAAAAGACACTTAACCACGGTAAGGTCGTGGCAAGTTTCTGTATGGGTTCGAAACGGCTCTATGATTATATCAGCAACAATCCCTTCTTTGAGTTTTATCCGACCGAATATGTCAATGATTCTTATATTATCAGTCAGAACGAGAAAATGGTTGCGATAAACGTTGGTTTGGAGATTGATTTGACCGGCCAGGTCTGTGCCGACTCTTTAGGCTATCAGTTCTACAGTGGTATCGGTGGTCAGGTTGATTTCATTCGCGGTGCGGCGCACAGCAGGGCAGGCAAAGCCATTATTGCGATGCCTTCGACTGCGAGAGATGAGCAAGTATCGAGGATTGTCCCGCATCTGACCGAAGGCGCAGGGGTTGTTACGACCCGCGGCGATGTCCACTATGTGGTTACCGAATACGGAACAGCATATCTTCACGGCAAGAGTATCAGAGAAAGAGTTTTGTCACTAATCAACATTGCTCACCCAAAATTCAGAAAAGGGCTTATTCAGGCTGCAAAAACCCAGAAATACGTTTATGAAGACCAGATAGAACTGGACGCTGAAAAGCTTACGTATCCGGAAGAACTGGAACATACGGACACTCTGCATGACGGCACAGAAATATTCTTCAGGCCTGTCAAACCTACTGATGAGGCGGCACTTTCGGAAATGCTGTATTCTTTAAGTGAAGATTCCATTCGAAAGCGGTATATGACCCAAACAATGACATTTCCGCATAAAGATGTCCAGCAATTAACGAATATTGATTATCGGCAGGACATTTCAATTGTAGGAACCGTGCCAAGTATTTCCGGCGAGGAGATAGTTGCAATCGCTCAGTATTTCCTTGACCCTAAGACAAAGGCCGCTGAAGTGGCATTCATTGTGCAGGACGAATGGCAGCAAAAGGGAATGGGAACTTTATTGCTGGATTATCTTACACAAATCGCCAAGCTGCGCGGCGTGAAGAGCTTTTACGCAAAAGTGCTGCCGGCCAATAAGCCGATGCTGGTAATTTTTCACAACTCCGGCTATAAGGTAAATACCGAATTTGATGGTGAAGTCTATAGCATAACATACGATTTAACAAAACATGGAGAGAAGGAGCAGAGCATTTGACGACGAGAAAATCCATTTTTATGTATTCAAAACAGTTTGAGGAGTATCGTTATCCGCCGGAATTTCCCTTTGATATAAGCAGGCCCGGCAAAGTGCGTGAGGTTGTAAATTCGATGGGTTTGCTGGCAGGTTCGGGCAGAAGTGAAGTAGCTCCGAAGCCGGCGGAGAAAAACATTTTAGAAAAATTCCATACGGCACGATATCTGGAAGTGTTAAAAGTAGCTTGCGAGGGTCATTGGGATACCGAGGCGCTGCGAATGGGAATTGGTACGGGCGACTGTCCGATTTTCAGGGACATGTATGATTACAGCG
>CAYXPG010000015.1:12748-18722 GCA_964467205.1 uncultured Pirellulales bacterium
ATGGGAATTGGTACGGGCGACTGTCCGATTTTCAGGGACATGTATGATTACAGCGTTTTGGCCTGCGGAGCCACTCTGGATGCAGTAAATCTAATACTTTCAGGTTCAGCCGATGCAGCGTTTAATCCGTCAGGCGGGCTCCATCACGCAGGTCCTGAGAGGGCATCAGGATTTTGCTATATGAATGATGTTGCGCTGGCGTGTTTGGTGTTAGCTGAGGCCGGCAAAAAGGTTTTATATATTGATGTGGATGTTCATCAGGGCGATGGCGTTCTCAACGCATTTTACGAGCGGTCGGATGTATTGACCATATCATTCCACGAAAGTCCGTGGTCGTTATTTCCCGGGACGGGCTTTGAAGATGAAATCGGCACAGGGCAAGGCAGGGGTTACTGCGTAAACGTTCCTCTTCCAATCGGCACTTATGACCAGGCGTATATGAAGGCATTCAAAGCGATAGTGCCGCCGTTAGCCGGTGCTTTCGGCCCTGACGTGATTGTTTTTGAATTGGGTGCTGATGCCCTTGTGGGCGACCCGCTTGCACATCTGTGTTTGACTAATAATACCTATGCCGACATCGTCGAAATTCTGTTGAGTTTTAACAAACCCATTCTTATGACCGGCGGCGGCGGATACAACGTTGAAAATACCGTAAGGGCTTGGGCACTTGCGTGGAGCGTTTTATGTGGCGGTGATATTAACCAGGATATGAGTTTTGGTGTTGGCGGGGTCATGCTTGAGAGCACCGACTGGCAGGGGGGGCTGCGGGACAGAGAATTTGTTAAAAGAGAACACCAGGCCGATATGGTTCTGCCTGCTATAGAAAAGACAATAGAAGCGATTAAAACAAACGTCTTTACTATTCACGGTCTTTGATTTTGTGAAATATACGCAAAAAAAAAGCCCAAAAGCTTGAATCTTTCGGGCTTTTGTTTCGGTAATTTTAATATTGACCTATTCTTTTAGCTCGGCGGTGGCAATGGTATGATGTGGCGCTTTGAGCAGAAAAACCATTATTGCGGCAAGAATTAACAGTCCTGAAGCCCCGTAATAAGCAAAGGTAAACGTCTGATGTTTAACATACATTGCCCCAGCCAGCTTTGCCAGCATAAATCCGCCTACACCCCAGGCAGTAAAGACCAGACCATAGTTCATACCGAAGTTCTTTATTCCATAGAAATCTTTTGTGATTGACGGAAATAGCGATAGATTTGCGCCGTAGTTTGCGCCGATTAGAGCTGAGATAAGGGCCAGAACAGGTATGTTAGCAAGTGGGCTTGTCTGTGTGGTTCTGGAAAGCAGGAATATCAATAGTGCCTGCGACAGAAAGCATATAAGCAACATTACCTTGCGCCCTATTCTATCGCTGAGGGTACCGGCCAATATTCTTCCTGCCCCATTGCCGATGGCAAGAACGGCTACGAGTACAAATCCCAGCGTGATACCGGCTTGCTTGTCGACAATGGCGGCAAGCTTCGATATAATCATAAGGCCGGCACCGGCACCGCAGGCATACATAAACCAAATCATATAAAACTGGGCGGTGCCAAGCATTTCTTGGGGAAGGAATTCTTCCTTTTTGTTATTAGCAGCTGCCTGGTCTGCAGGCGGTGAACCCGGTGGAACATATCCTGCTGGCGGTGATTTAAGAAACTGGGCAAGTACGACAACGACAACTAAAAATGCGATGCCCCAGAATAATAAAGTTCCCTGAAAGCCCAAATTGTTAACCAGATAAGTTGTAAGTGGAGCGGCATAAACCGATGCCAGGCCAAAACCGGATACCACTATTCCGGCAATCAGGCCGGTTTTTGCTGCCGGAAACCACTTTACGGCCGGCGGTGTTGCTGATGCATATCCAAATCCGATACCTGCCCCGGCAAGGACACCAAATCCCATAACGAATCCCACGAGTGAAGTTGTAAGACTGGCCATTATAAAGCCGACACCAACCAGGATGCCTCCTATGGTGGCGACAATACGTGGGCCGATTTTATCCTGCATCCGGCCTGCAGGAACCATTATGAGTGAAAAAATCAGACAGGCGAACATATACGGCAGTGATTTGTCGTCTTCGTTCCAGCCCCAGTCCTGAGGTATTCGTTTACTGATAACGCTCCACGCATAAAGGATACCAAGAGCAAGGTTAATGCCCATCCCTGCAAAAGTAACACGCCAGCCGTGGTTTGAGAAGGTTGTCTGAGTTGAAGTAGTTTCTTCTGTCATAATTACTCTCTATATTTATTGTTCCATTATGTTTTTTTGTACTATAAAATTCTCGCCCGGCGGAGGCACCAACATCAACCTGCCGCCCGGCAAAGCTTTCAAGGACTTTGCATAGTGTCCTGATATTAAATTATTGCTTGCATCTCTTCATCGCCGCAGGGCAACTCAGGTAACTTATTTATTTAGATACTTGCTGATGGTGTTAATCAGGGCTTCAGGTTTTTCGGCTTTGTCCACAAACTCACAGGATTTGGTAGTCAAAGCATCTTGAAGCGAAGCGGTGGTCTCGCCCCATCTGTGAGTTACCCCGCTAAAAACAATTACGGGCACATCTTCAAATCCGGCTTCTTTCTTGAGGTCTTCAATGGCCGAATACCCGTGTTCTCCCACCATTATTATGTCCATAATAATAAGGTCGGGATTGACCTGCTCGGCCATTGCTTTGCTCTTCTCCGCAGAGGAGGCTGAAATCACTTCCCACTGCTGACTTTCGAGCAGTGGTTTAAAAGCCGAGATTATCTCCTCATCATCCTCTACCCAAAGAATTTTTTTCTTCGCCATAATGTTCTCCTGTTAATGTAAAATGCTTATTTCAATTATAGGCCTTTAGAGGCCTTTCTCTATTTGAAATATAAAACAATTTCCATCTTCTTTTGGCTCAACCCGAATATTGCCGCCGTGCTTTTCGATAATTTCCTTTGTGATGAATAGTCCCAGGCCTGTACCCTTTACCTTTTTCTTCTCGTCGGTATCGAGCCGGGAAAATTTTTTGAAAAGCTTTGGTTTTTCATTGTCTCTAATAGGCCTGGAGTCGTTATAGATTTCAATTTGAACTTTAGCGCCAAGGTCTTTAGAGCTGAGGATTACTTTCCCTTTGTCGAAACCGTATTTGACCGCATTGCCGATGAGGTTATTGGCCGCTATAAACAGCAAATCACTATCGCACTTAACTCTCAACTGTAACTGAATATTGTTAACAACTTCCATTTGCTTTTCAGTGATTTCCTTGGCAAAAGCATCCAGCGACGCATTAAAGACCTCTTCTCTGAGGCAGATGTCGGTTTTGTCCGGTACAAGCTCACCTTTTTCTATTCTGCTTAAGTTCAAAAAGTTTTTCACTGTAGCCGCCAGGTAGTCGAGGTTTCTTGTAACTGACTCAAGAGCTTTGCTCTGTTTTGGATTTATAACCCCCAAAAAACCATCGTGGACGGAATATGCATTGGCAATAGTTGAAGCGAGCACCCCTTTAAGTTCATGAGATACAAAACCCACCAGGTCGAGGTAAGTTTTGTTTAAAGTGGCTAATTTTTCATTTGAAATTTTTAAGCTGTGTTCTCTCTCATCGAGTTGTGAAGACATATCATTAAAAGAGGCGGCCAGCATATTTATTTCAGCCGTCCCCGTCTCTGTATCCACTTTATAGCCGAGATTACCTTCCGAAAGTTTCCTGGTGGCCTTGAGCATATCGGTAAGGGGCTGTGAGACAGCCCCTGCAAGTATCAGAGCAAGTACGCCGGCCAGAAATAGGGTAATCAGAACTATTATCAGGAAAATAAGAAAAATATTCTTTGCCATATCAACAAATGGTTTTTCCAGGGTTCCGACATATAATATTCCGATTGTTTGGCCGTTAATATTCCTGATAGGTTCATAGGCGGTTTTATACCAATCTGTTACTACAAAAGCTCTGTCTATCCAGGGCAAACCTTTCGTCAGCACCTGTTCGTACACCTCTTCGGATACTCGAGTCCCAATTGCACGGTTGCCGTTCTTAGTCATAACATTTGTTGATATGCGCAAATCCCCCTGAAAAATAGTGGCGGTGCCGACATCCTTGCCCTTATAGCTGGCTGCCTGATATACTGTCTCTTTGACTCTGTCAACGATTTTATAGTTTCGATTAAGTAAATTGCCGCCGTATAGTACACCGAGCAGGCTGCCATCATACCCGAGAACAGGTGCAGCGGCCTTTATCATCATTCCTGAAGCCTGCTCAGTTTCCGGGGCAGCTTTTGCTTTTGGAGTATGGATAAATTTGATGTATGCCTGTTCAGCAAGGTCCGCACTTTCTTTTATGAGTTCCTCGGCCGGGACTATTACTGTTGCGGCAGTTACTTTCCTTAACGACAATACGCGGCTGATGAACTCGTCGTCTGCCAGACTGTCACCGAAAACTGATGGATTTCTTGCTCTGACAATAACCTGTCCGGCTTTGTCTGTAAGAGTTAATACATCCAGGAACTCGGTCTTTCTTATCTCGTCCAGCCGCTTTTTGAGCGTTTCCATGTCATTATCCAGGATAGCATCCTTTATGAAAAACCTCAAAGCGGTGAAACGGACTACGTCTTTCAGGTTCTCGGTCTCTTCCCGATATATCTGACGGGCAGAGTTGAGGTCGTTCTTTACCTTAGTCTGTGCTCTTTCAATAATATCATGCTTAATGACATAAACGCCCAGCGCCGCCATTGACAGCACAAATATCGTGATAATACTGAAGAACGATATTAGTATTTTTGTTCTAAGTCTCTTGGTTTTCATCTGCGCTATCCTGGTCTTTGCTATCGCATTGAGTTGTCATCTATACTGTATCATTTACAATCCAGCCCAGACGCACTGCAAAGAACCTTACTTGATGAAAGCCACTCAGAGCAAGTTATCGTGATAACAAACAGGCTGCTGGAGGCATCTAAGATGCTCGTTACTTTCAATTTTTCTTTAGTCAAAGAGTGTTCTTGTTCGAGTATTTTTTATCCTCGGCCTTTAATCAAAGCTTCGACCACGCTCGGGTCTGCAAGAGTAGTAATGTCCCCAAGCTTGTCTGTATTTCTCTCGGCTATCTTGCGCAGGATACGTCTCATAATTTTGCCGGAGCGAGTCTTTGGCAGGGCCGGGGCAAACTGAATGGCCTCAGGTGTGGCTATCGGGCCAATCTCCTTGCGAACGTGCATAATTAGCTCTTTTTTGAGTTCATCACTTTCTTCGACGCCTTTTACAAGAGTTACAAACGCATAAAGCGATTGTCCTTTAACCTCGTGTGGTATTGGTGTAACGGCGGCCTCGGCGACCTTTTCATGGCTGACCAGAGCGCTTTCGACCTCGGCGGTACCGATACGATGGCCGGAGACGTTGACGACATCGTCAATTCTGCCCATAAGCCAATAATCGCCGTCGTCATCGATACGGCAGCCATCGCCTGCGAAATAAATATTGTCATACATAGTGAAATATGTATCGATGAACCTTTCGTGGTCTCCCCACATCGTTTTCATCATACCCGGCCAGGGTTTGCGTATGCACAGCTTGCCGCCTTCATTTACACCACATTCGGTTCCATCGTCACGCAGAACAATCGGGTCAACACCGAAGAAAGGTCGGCTTGCGCTGCCTGGTTTTAGCGTATGGACACCGGGTAAAGGCGTGATTAAAATCCCGCCGGTTTCAGTCTGCCACCATGTATCAACGATAGGACATCTCTTGCGGCCAATCTTTTCGTAATACCACATCCAGGCCTCCGGATTGATCGGCTCACCAACGCTTCCGAGTATTCTGAGTGTATCGAGTTTATACTTTGCGGGCCATTCATCCCCGAGACGCATCAGGGCACGAATTGCAGTCGGTGCGGTATAGAAGACGGTAACTCCGAATTTGTCACAAATCTGCCAGAAGCGCCCGGCGTCAGGATATGTCGGAACGCCTTCGAACATCAGCGATGTTGCGCCGTTTGCAAGCGGACCATAGACAATATAGC
>CAYXPG010000016.1:0-1805 GCA_964467205.1 uncultured Pirellulales bacterium
GTTCCGGCCAGAAACCTCTCCGTACCGTTAGGCAGAGTTAAAGTTATTCTCTTTACACCGAAGGCATCACAAATGACGTAGGTATTCCACTCAAGCGGTGCAGGGTCATTAAACAACCCATCCTTCATTCCAGGCGCGCTGATACCGACTCTATAGGCATTGGCCGAGCCGAGCTCGAGATAAGGCCCCCTTCTTTCTTCAAGATTTGTTCTATGGCTGAGATTGCTTTGATCCAAAGGTGGAGGGGGATATATCCAATAATTAGTACCGGTTGCCTTATCCCATCCATTTGACGTCCACTCGGATTTGGGGTGAAAACCCATCAGGTCCCAGCCCAGAAGCGCCTCGGCGAGTTTTTGAGCGCCGCAGTAATCACCCGGCGGGCGGTCCCAGCTTGATTCGGGATAGTCGCCGTAGTCATTCCTAAAGGCGGTCAGCGCCAGCTCGATGGCTGTAATCTGCGCTTTCTGCTTTGCCTCTTTTGCCATAGTGTTGACCATATTCAAGGCAGGTATGAGCAGGCCGACCAAAAGAGCGATTATCCCGATAACCGTTAACAGCTCAATCATCGTAAAGCCATATTTTTTGCGTTCCATAGCAATTGTCCTTTTGCCTTTTTATTTATCTTTTACAACCCGTACAACCAGCTTTTTCCGAGCCATTCATCAGCCATTATCAAAACATCTTCATAGTCAACCATTTTAGAACAGTCGATGTCAGCTCTGAGACAATCCTGGGCGCTGCTGAAGTCGGCGCTTAAGATTGCAAAGTCGCGCCAATCGACTATGCCGTCATCATTGAGGTCGGCCTCGAGCAGTCCGGGCGGAAAGCGGTTCTCGCCAAACCAGCCGTTCGCATCACTGCGTTTAAGCCAGTATTCCGTAAAAGCGCCCAAATCAAGCCCATCAATAATTACCTTATCAACCCATACTAAATCGTATCTCTCGTTTGGATTTTCTATGAGCCATTGTCCCGCCAGCAGGGCAAAATCACGCGAATCGACGTTACAATCCTGATTGAGGTCTTCGGGCAAATATCCGAAACCCCGGCAGTAAGTATCGAAGCTGATAAAATCCCACCTGGCCAGGTATTCATCAAAAGCATAAGTTTCGTCTATGTTCACTTTTAAGGCCAAGGACAGTGTATGTAAATTGGCATCGCTTATATCAATATCATTAACCTCAACATGGTATAGGCCGGCATCGTTCGGCTCTAATGTGTTCGAATCCCAGATAATATCGCTGCCGTCAATTGTCATAATCGCGCTGCGTTTACCCGTCGGCCAGGCGCCGCCTGCAACGGTAACCAATTTCACATCGAAAATAATCTCGTTAACATCCTTGAGATAAACCTGCTGGGAGACCATCGCTTTTTCGCCTTTACTGAACTCTCCAAATCCGGTATAGAGGGTCAGGCAGTTACTATCGCTGCCGTTATAACCATGTGTTGACCATTCCGAACCTACCCAACCAAGGAAATTACTTGACGGGAAATTAACGTCGCACCATCGCTTGGGCGCTTCTGTAGTGATATCAGCAATCTGATGGCCGTTATTTTCGAAACTGCCGTTCATAATCACGCTAACACCTGCCTGTATCTGCTGCACCAATAACAATAAGAGCATTACCAACGTAATAAATACCAACCTTTTCATCTTCGCTATCTCCATCCGTTAAGCATATACCATTAAGCGCCTGTTTCCTGCTGCCCTTTGCCGGCAGTCATAAAAAGATAACGGCAAGGGACCCACTGTAATTTTGTCTTGTGGTTTAATTGTCAAAATTGTAAATATCATCCTCTGTACC
>CAYXPG010000016.1:1905-18517 GCA_964467205.1 uncultured Pirellulales bacterium
TCCTCATATACGGTTCTGAAAAGCTCCAGTGCGACATCGATGCTGTGAAACTGGTTTTTCTGGTTTACCGTCTTTGCGTAGATTTTGGCCTTGTTCATAGCCGGTACAAGCAGACCGAGCAGAATAACAATAATGCTCATAACGGTCAGCAGCTCGATAATGGTAAACGCCGTTTCTTTTCTGGTTTTTTTTGTTGTCGTTTTCATTTACTTCTCCTTTTTTCAATTTAGATAATTTTGTTAATTTAGTTTCCAGTTACAATTTATTATTAAGTTGTACCCAGGGATGAGATAACCTGAATCATCGGCAGAAATATTGACATTACAATAAGCATAACGATACCGCCGAGCATGAGAATCATAATCGGCTCAAGCAGTGACATCAACGAGGCCACCAGGACATCGACCTGGTCATCATAATTGTCTGCTACTTTCAAAAGCATTTTGTCCAGGTCACCGGTTTCCTCACCGACAGCAACCATATTGGTAACAATCGAGTCAACCGTTTTGGAGTGTCCCAAAGGCCCTGCGAAGGTATCACCCTGCCTGATGGAATTATGCACCTTGTGGAGCATACTGGTAAAGACTTCATTTCCCGCTGTTTCACCAGTAACATTAATGGCATCGAGAATCGGCACGCCGGCCCCAATTAACGTTCCCAATGTTCTGGTCCATCGAGTAATTGCTATCTTGCTGCTAAGGCCTCCGATTACCGGCAGTTTCAATCTTATGCTGTCCAGCACAAATCTTCCGACGCGAAATCTTCTTATCAATTTCAGCACAATAATTATTCCAACAGGCACGGCCAGCAGGATAGCCCAGCCGAATTTGTATGCTATCCAGTCGCTGGCGGCAAGGACTCCCGCCGTCAGCCTGTTCATTTCCGCCCCTTCCAGCATCTCATCTAAGACCGTAATAAATTTCGGT
The DNA here is from genome assembly GCA_964467205.1 of uncultured Pirellulales bacterium. Lineage (GTDB taxonomy): Bacteria > Planctomycetota > Phycisphaerae > Sedimentisphaerales > Anaerobacaceae > CAYXPG01. The sequence continues at coordinate 2,832 of CAYXPG010000016.1, forward strand.
ATGACGAACTTCATCAATCCCAGCAGAATCCCAAAAGCCGCTCCCAATACGACAATCGGATAAACCATTGCACTTTTAACCTTCGATTTAAGTTTTTGGGCTTTTTCCATAAAATCAGACACACGCGCCAATATCAAATCCAATACACCTCCGGTTTCGCCTGCAGCGACCATACCGACAAAGAGCCGGTCGAAGGCGCGGGGGAATCTGCCCATCGCTTCCGAAAGTGTTGAGCCGCCTTCGATGTCATCAGCCACATAACCGATAACCCGCTTAAATGTTCCCGCCTTCTGCTGCTCCTGAAGAATCCTGAGCGAGCGTAGAATTGGAAGGCCTGCATCCTGAAGAGTGGAAAGTTGCCGTGCAAACTGGGTCAAAAGTTTGATTTTAACTTTGCCGCGGGCCCCTCGTCTGGATTTGGGTCTGGCGGCAACTCTTGCAGCGGCCTTTTTCCTGGCACCACGGGTAGTAACCTTTGTGGGGAAATACCCCATATTACGTATTTTGCTTATCGCTTCCTTCTGGCTGAGGGCCTCTACTTCATCCTTTATTTCAACCCCTTGTGAGTCCATCGCAATATATTGAAAAACAGGCATCCTGAACACCTCCTTTCAACTAAAGATTATCCATTGAAAAGTTTATAATCTCATATTATTCCTGTGTTTCCGAAATTGTTTCTTTCACTATCTCGTCTATTGTTGTAATACCGTCATAAATCGCCGCCAAACCATTATCACGAAGCAATCTCATACCAGCTTTCTGCGCGGCATTACGCAAAAGATTCGTCGAGGCCTGTTCCATAACCAACTCACGCAGCTCATCATTGAACACCATAATCTCAAAAAGGGCAATTCGGCCTCTATAGCCGGTATTATTGCACCTGCTACACCCTCGCCCATAATGGAACTTCTTGCCATTGAGCTTGTCCGGCGTAAGTCCCAGTTCCATTAGCTGAGCCTCGGTGGGTTCGTAGGGTGTTTTACACTTATTACAAATTCTCCTGACCAATCTCTGTGCTACAATACCCTCAATAGTAGCTGTAATAAGAAATGGCTCAATGCCTAAATCCAGCAGTCGGGCTATCGAACTTGGTGCATCGTTTGTGTGTAACGTAGTGAACACAATGTGCCCGGTCAAAGAAGCCTGTGCGGCAATTTCCGCTGTCTCGAGGTCTCGAATTTCACCAACCATCACCACATCCGGGTCCTGACGCAAAATCGACCGAAGACACCTTGCAAAGGTAAGACCGATATCAGTTTTCATCTGTACCTGAATAACACCATCGATATCGTACTCAACCGGGTCCTCAGTAGTAATTATTTTTCTTTCGATGTTGTTAAGCTCCTCTAAAGCGGCATAAAGCGTTGTTGTTTTCCCACAGCCGGTCGGGCCGGTAACAATCACAATACCATTAGGTTTGTAAATAAGCTGGTGAACTAACTCAAGGTCATCCGGCCTAAAACCTAACTTGTCCAAATCCAGACTAATCTGACTTCTGTCCAGAACACGAAGCACAACACTCTCACCAAACATCGTTGGCAGAATACTAACACGCAAATCAACAGGATTGTTCTGCACAGTCAGTGATATTCGGCCGTCCTGCGGCAAGCGCCTTTCGGCGATATCAAGATTCGCCATAACTTTTATTCGTGAACTAAGTGCTGCCGCAATGTGCTTGGGCGGAGGAATCATTTCGTAAAGCACTCCGTCGATACGGTATCGCATCTTGTATTCATTTTCAAAAGGTTCAAAATGTATATCCGATGCCTTATCCCGAATCGCCTGCAGCAAAACCAGGTTCAACAGTTTTTTAACGGGGTTTGATTCAGAGAGTTCTTTTAATTCATCAAGGTCGATACTCTGATCCCTGCCTTCATATTCTGCAAGCATCTTGTCGTCCTGTATTTCTTCTATCAGCTCGTTTATCCCCTCCTGCTCATCCTGTGACCCATAATACCTGGTCAAAGCGTTCTGAAGTGCCTCAGAATCCGTCATCTTTGCGGTAACAGAAAAACCCATCAGAGTACTTAGGTCATCAGTTGCCCGGAAATTATCGGAATTGTCAAGCACTACAACGAGCTCATTCAGCTTATCATCATATTCGATTGGAATAATGCTATAGGTCTTCGCCATTTGCGCCGGCACCTTCTCTATTACATCAGGGGCAATGTCAATGTCATTTATGCTTATATATTCCAACCCTCGCTGAGCAGCCAGGGCTATCTGCAGCTGCTTTTTATCAATCAAGCCAAACTCAAGGAAAATCTGGCCTATCTTTATAGACCCGTGTCGCTGTTTCTGGACGTTGAGGCATTCATGAACCTTCTCTCTGGTCAGAAGACCCATTTTTATCAGTATCCTGCCAAGGGTTCGCCCTCTTAATTGCTCAACATCGGGCATTTTTCCCATCGTTATTTTCCCCTATAAATATAATTGTTTCGCTCTCATATGAATCTATTATATAACATTAACGTCTTTTTAGCAAACAAATTAGCGTTTGGACATTTAGTTATTAGGACTAATACAAACTACCCAAATTAACATCCTTGTCCTCAATAATGGGGCAAAAAACGGACTTTTTCTCATTCTTTAATCTTTACTTAGTAATAATAAAAAAGATACCAGCAAAAAAATTTTGCTGGTATCTTTCAAAATTCGGAATAACTTTTACAAATTACGTTCTTAAAATTGTGCCCAAATCCTCGGTCTTGGCCTTCTTTTTCCCCTTTATACGCTCTACTTTTGTCTTGGCCTTATCCTGTAACATACCCGGCTGTCGGCTCTTATCAAGCATCTCCTGTAAGGCTATCTTGCCTTCCTCATATAGCTTCCAGAGATGCTCATCAAGCAATTGCATCCCCAGTCTTTTACCTGTTTGAATGCTTGAATCAATTCTATAAGTTTTATTCTCACGGATTAAATTGGCAATAGCAGGTGTTACAACCATAAATTCATAAGCTGCAATTCTGCCCTTGCCGCTGGTTATAGGACAAAGTACCTGGCTGAGAACCGCTATCAAATTACTGCTTAATTGTATACGAATCTGGTCCTGCTGGTCAGGTGGAAAGACATCGATAAGTCTTGTAATTGTTCCGGCAGCACTTGTTGTATGGACGGTACTAAAAACAAGGTGTCCGGTCTCAGCAGCCCTTATAGCCGATTCAATTGTTTCCAAATCACGTAATTCGCCAACTAAAATAACATCAGGGTCCTGTCTCAAAACACGCCTTAGGGCCTCGGCAAAACTAGGGACATCAATGCCGACCTCCCGCTGATTAATGACGGATTTTTTGTGATTGTGGTAATATTCTATGGGCTCTTCAATGGTTATAATATGGTGGTCAAGATTCTCGTTAATATAGTTTACCATACATGCCAAGGTGGTTGTTTTGCCGCAACCGGTCGGTCCCGTAACCAAAAACATCCCTCTTGGTCTTCGACACAAGGCGGCACAAATCTTTGGCAGGCCTATCTCTTCAAAAGCCATAATCTTCGTTGGGATAAGACGCAGAACTATCGCAACGCTTCCTTTCTGCTTAAAAACAGATACACGAAATCTCGCCGCATCTCCAAAAGCAAAACCAAAATCGGTGCCGCCTTCCTCTTGAAGCTCCTGTTGATTTCGCTCAGGTGTGATGCTTTTCATTAAAGCGACTGTATCATCCGGTTCAAGCACCTTAGTTTCCAAAGGCCTAAGCCTGCCGTGAATACGAAATACCGGTGCACGGCCAACAGTAAGGTGAATATCAGTAGCGTTCTGCGTAACGCAGGCCTGTAACAAACGGTCCATATTAACTGTTGCCATTCGTGAATCCTCAATAACTCATTATTTAATTCAATACACCTCGGTTTCTTCTGTTCGTGATATCTTGACCACTTCTTCCGGTGTGCATATACCTTTGAATATCTTGATTTTGCCGTCCTCCATCAGCGTCCTCATTCCACTTGCCTGGCACGCCTTTCTCAATTCAATAGTGGGCGCTTTCCTAAAGGCCAATTCTCTTATTTCGCTGTTTAGTTCGACCATTTCAAAAGCAGCAATGCGGCCTTTGTAACCGGTACCCTGACACTGACTACAGCCGCTGCCCTTGTATATCGGGTGCTCCTTTGTATCTTCGGGGTTAATATTAAGCAATCGTAAATGATGTGGGTCCGGACTTTCATCAACTACTCTGCAGTTTTTGCAGATAACCCTTACGAGTCTTTGCGCCATAATGGCTTGTATTGAACTGGCAACCAAAAACGGTTTAACACCCATATCTATCAAACGTGTAATTGCACTGGGGGCATCGTTGGTATGCAGGGTGCTAAAGACCAGGTGACCAGTAAGAGCCGCCTGAATTGCAATATCTGCGACAATACCATCTCGAATTTCACCGACCAGAATAATATTAGGGGCCTGTCGCAGCATCGAGCGCAGAATTTTGTCAAACGTCAAATCTATTTCCTCTCTGATCTGACACTGATTCATACCGTCAAAGTTATATTCCACGGGGTCTTCAGCGGTAATAATTTTCTTGTCGGACTTGTTGAGCTCCTGCAGAGCAGCGTACAATGTCGTTGTTTTACCGCTACCAGTCGGACCAGTAACGAGAAAAATGCCATTAGGTCTTTTGATTATCTTAAGAAATCTTTCATAGTCATACCGTTCAAAGCCCAATGCTTCGATACCGATGTTGACTGCATCAGGCCTTAAAATTCGCAGTACCACACTTTCGCCGTGATAACCCGGCAGGGCCGAAACTCGAAAATCAATATCCTGTCCTGCAATCGTACGTTTGATTCGGCCATCCTGTGGTAATCTTTTTTCGGCAATATCCATACCGGAGAGAATTTTCAGACGTGTAATCATTTGTGCCTGCATACTTTTGGGAATGTTGTCTTTTTCCAGGCATACACCGTCAACCCTGTATCTAATGCGAACCCTGTCAGCCATTGGTTCGACGTGAATATCGCTGGCTCGCATATGGTAGGCATTATCTATAATGAGATTCACCAGGCGCACAATGGGCCCCTCGTCATCACCGCCTGCAGCCTGGACACGGAGAGCTTCTGCCTGTAAATCATGGCCGGCTTCGGCAAGCTCGGCCGCAGTTGCGTCTATACTGTGTTTTAGTCTGTCCTCTTCACCCTTCTCTTCTGTTACGTCAAAAAGCTCTTCAATACAGGAACTAATTTTCGAAGGACTCGCAAGATAACACTCCAGTTCACTATTGACACTGAAGCGGACTGCATCCATAGCTTCAAAATCTGAAGGGTCGCTGATAACCAATTTCAATCTGCCGTTATCCATACCCAACGGCACGACATTATGTCTTCTGATAAGGTCCTCGGAGACAAGCTCCGCTGCACCTGAAGGGACAGAGGTCCTATCCAGACTAATATATTTCAGCCCAAACTGCTTAGCAATTGCCTTGGTTAGAGTCTCTTCGTCCAGAAGCCCTTTTTCGAGTAATACCTGGCCGAGCCTTTTGCTGTTCTTTTTGGAGTCTTTAATCGCCTCGATGAGGGGCTCCTTCTTAACAATTCCGGCTTTGTAAAGAATTTCACCTAATTTTCTTCGTTTTTTAGCCATATTCAGTAAAAAAAGACTGTCAGTATATTGTTAACTCAGGCAAACCCATTGTACCATTTCAAGAGCAGTAAGTCAAATCTACAATTTTAATTCGAAGCAAATTCAGGGCTGTTTGTGCCGCTCGCAGTCTTATAGAAGCCCTGTTTCCGGGGAAGATAAAGCGTTTGGTTTCGCATTTTTTATCGGACGCCACACTAATATATACCAGCCCTATGGGTTTTTGTTCAGTATCGCCGGTCGGGCCGGCTATGCCGGTTATCCCAATTGCGAAATCCGTATCTGCTTTTTTTCTGGCATTTTCAGCCATTGCTTCTGCCACCTGCTCACTTACAGAGCCGTATTTTTCAATCGCATCGGCCGGCACGTCAAGTTCGCTGATTTTAGTTTTGTTGTTGTAAGTAACCCATCCCTGTATGAAATACCTGCTTGCCCCGGGAATATCTGTTATGAGAGCGGTTAAAGTACCGCCCGTGCAGGATTCGGCAACAGCTATTGTCTTTTTCTGCTGAGCCAATTTTTTCCCCACTGCTTCTGCGAGTGTTTGTTCTCCGGTTCCATATACCAAATCGCCCAGTAATTTTCTCAGTTTTTTTTCGTCTTTTTCAGCTATCTGCACTGCGGTACTTTTATCACTTGCCGTTGCAATAATGTGCAGTGTAATTACACCGCCTTCTACAGTGAAGTTTACAAGTGGGTTTCTGCTCCGCAGGCAAATGTCGCCGAGTATTTCGGCGATTGTCGATTCGCCCGCTCCGAAGCATTTTAGCTTTTTTTCAATCACAGTCTGAGCGCCAGCCAATTTCTGCAGTTCTGCAGAGATTGATTCTTCGAACATCTGCTTCATCTCTGCCGGCACACCGGGCAGAGCAACAAGAAGTTTGTCTTCTACTTTAGCCGTAATGCCCGGAGCCGTGCCAAGATTATTAACGAGTGCTTTAGCGCCGGCCGGTATATACGCCTGGATTTTGTTCTTCGCCGGCATCTGCAAATTTCGGCCGGAAAAATAATCCTGTATCTTTTTCAGCAGTTCGTTTTGCAATTGCAGTTCGCTGCCGAGGAATTTGCCGAATGCCTGCCGCGTCAAATCATCATCGGTTGGACCAAGCCCCCCTGTTACCAATACTACATCAGCGTCATCGGCGGCCAGCTTTAACGCTCGTAAAATTGAATCTATATCATCGGCGACGGTGTAGGAACTGACAACAGGTATGCCGATTGAGAGCAATTTTCTGCTCAGATATGCGGCATTAGTATCGACTGTTTGACCGCTGAGGACTTCATTACCAACACTGATGATGCTTGCTTTTTTCATAGCTCCAACACTTTATTAGTGCCTTAACCACCCCATTATACTCGGTTGGTTAGGCTCTTGTCTTGCCGCCCGAAACATTAATGACTGTGCCGTGGATATAGCTGCTGCGTTCAGAGGCCAGGAAACAGACGGTGCCGGCAACTTCGCTGAGTTTGCCGCTTCTGCCAAGTGGGATAGAAATTTTCTTATATTTTTCACACAGTTCTTTAACTGTGATGTGCCGCGTATATGCCAGTGCCCGTTCGTATTCTTCGGAGCGTAAAGAGGTTGCTTGTAGTATTCCCGGAGCGACACCGACGATGCGAATGTTATGTTTGCCAAGTTCCTTTGCCCAGGAACGTGTCAGGTTATAAACGGCTGCCTTTGTACAGGCATAGACGCTTTGGCCTTCTGAGCCTTCCATACCGGACTCTGAAGCCATATTGATAATAACGCCGCCGTTGTTCGACTTAATCATAACTCTGGCCACGGCCTGAGTGCACAGGAAGGGTCCTTTTTGGTTAATAGAAACGACCCTGTCCCAAATCTCCTCGGTCATTTCTTCTTTGCCGGCAGGGTCAACAAGCAGCCGCGGGACATTAATCCCGGCATTGTTCACTAAAACATCAATACAACCAAAAGCATCAAGTGTCGCCTTAACCATAGCGTCAACACTTGTCTTGCTGGTAACATCTGTTTTGGTAAAAATGTGCTCACCGCCAAAGCTATCTTTTAACTCTGCTGCAGCCTCTTGAGCACCCTTTTCGTTTACATCTGCAACAACCAGCCGGGCACCGACCTCGGCCAATCCTTCACAGACAGCCCTGCCGATTCCGGAAGCACCACCGGTAACAATTGCGACCTTTTGTTCCAAATTAAGCCAACCCATAAGCCCATCCTTAAAACCTGTAACTAAACATTAAATCTGAAATTAATAATATCGCCGTCCCGGACGACATATTCTTTTCCTTCGAGCCGGATTTTTCCGACCGCCTTTACGGCTTTTTCGTCTCCAAGCTCTTTGAGGTCGTCAAAGCCGAAAGTTTCCGCTCTTATAAATCCTCTTTTAATATCGGTATGCACCTTTCCTGCCGCATCAAGGGCGGTAGTGCCCTGCTTTATCGGCCAGGCACGCAGCTCATCTGAAACAACCGTTAAAAAACTAATCAACCCCAATGCCGAATAGCAGCCGTTAACAAACTTGCTTACCGCCGACTCGGTAATGCCTAAATCGGCCATAAACTCATCCCTACTGTCAGCATCCAATTGCGCCAGTTCATATTCCAGCTTGGCACAAATCGTAATAACCGGAACATCATCATTAAGCACCTCGGCAAAATCAAATCTTTGCTCCAACTGCTCCTCGCCAGAATTTACCGCAACAGCCATCGGTTTCAACGTCAAAAATCCAAGGGATTTAATCATTTCAAGTTCAGCTTCGGTCTCGACAGCACTGCTTATCGGCTTCTCTGATTCTATTGTCTGCTGTAGTTTTTTTTGCAGGGCCAGTTCGGCTTTGTCGTGTGCCTGAGTTTTGGTTGGTTTACTGACCTGTTTTTCAAGTTTTTCAATTCGTGTTGATACAAGTTCCAAATCGGCCAGCAGAAGTTCGGTTTTCAATTCCACTAAATCACTGGTCGGATTTACGCTGTTTCGATAAGCCGGCACCGCCGGATTTTCAAACGCCCGCACCACCAGAACCAGCATATCAACGATTCTTATCCGGTTAATCAGGCGTCTGGCTGCGGCCCGGCCATGCTCATCTGCAAAGTTAAAACCCGGCACATCAAGACAGTCAATAGTTGCATACGTTGTTTTCTTAGGCTTGTAATAATCTCTGAGCCAATCAATTCTTGCATCAGGGACCGGCACAATCGCTTCTTCAATCGCACTCGGGCCCATTGCGGCAATCGTCCTGCCGCTAATAGCCGACAAAATAGTGCTTTTACCCGATTGCAACAGCCCAACCAGTGCTGCTTTCATTTTCCCTTTTTCAGCTTTATCTTTTTTCGAATTTTAATGCAGCGTAACTTCGCATCGAAAACACATTTTTATTAACCGTGGTCAAAAAACCACGAACCATACGGGTCAACTCCAACTTAAATGACATCAAGAGTGCGCAAAGCATTTTCCAACTGGGACCAGCGCTGCTGCAGGCTGCCGGTGTAGCCGGTAGAAAAACGGACTAATCCCGGCGAAATACCCGCCTGGCCCTGGTCTTCGGGCGAGAGTTCACTGGAGGTCGAACTCGCCGAGCACGACATCAGGGTATCATAATATCCAAGGCTTACGGCAATGTATCCGAAGCGATTTTTGTTTTGCAGCAGCTCCATCAATTCGTATGCTCGTTCCCTTGTAACCATATCGATACAAAACATCCCGCCGAAGCCGAATCCTTCGTTGGCCATTTGCTTCAAAAGTTCATATTGTGGATGTGACGGCAGGCCGGGATAGACAACAGATATTCCAAGCTTCTCGAGTCGCTCACTGTAGGTCAATGCTCGATGACTGTGCTCGGCCATTCGTATGCCCAGATGAGGCAGACGCATACTAATCTCGAACGCTATTCTTGGGTCCATCGTTGGTCCCAAAAGCATCACTGAACCGCCATGCAGGTCTATCAACTGGTGGATTAGGTCTTTATCGCTACAAATGGCCCCGGCTATGATATCTGCCGAGCCATTTACAAACTTTGTAAGACTGTAAACTACAATATCAGCACCAAGTTTGGCCGGCGACAATACCATCGGTGAAAACGTGTTGTCCACAACCAGTTTTGCATTATGCCGATGTGCTATCTCGGCCAGGCGTGGAATGTCGGCGACAATAAGAGTGGGGTTCGACATTGATTCTATATACAGCAGCTTTGTTTGGTCGGTAAAAGCCGCTTCAACAACCTCTAAGTCTGCGATATTCACAAAGGTAGTCTCGACGTTGGTCTTTGTGGGCAAAAAGTCATGAAGTAGTGCGAAGGTCCCGCCGTAAAGCGTATCTCCTGCCACGACGTGGTCTCCCGGAGAGCATAACTGCATAATCACAGCAGAAATGGCGCTCATCCCGCTCGAAGTGCAATAGGCGGCTTCGGTACCCTCAATCGCAGCTATCTCACGGCTTAGTACGCAAACTGTCGGGTTATAGTGCCGACTGTAAAGGTAAATATCAGCAGTCTCGGGCCCGACTTCACCCCGAAATAATTTTGGCATCGTCTCCGCTTCCAATACGGTGAATGTGCAGCTTGTCTCGATTGACATATTGACGCCTCCGTGCTCGCCAAACTCGTGGCGCAGCTCAGCCAGAGATTCAACCGGGTCAAATTTTTCCTGATTAGGCACTTGTTGAGCAGACATAATACTTCTCCAAAAACAATCAAAATAATTCGAACTGACTGCCTTAAATATTACTTATTTCTATAACATTTCTTATCAGAAGACACAATAACAAAAACCTTATTTCGGCCAAATTCAAAGGGCTATATTGCGCCAAATACCTAACTGTGTTCCCGCTGCCGGCGCCTGGGGATTGTGTATGCTCATTTTTAAATTTTCTACATTGCCATCGGCTGACATGTGATATAATGATGTCGTTATGGCTAAATACCCCATATTTTTGGAATTGGCCGGTCGTCGCGTTGTGGTAATTGGTGCCGGAGCCGTAGCACTTAAAATGGCTCAGACCCTTCTATCTGCAAAAGCCCGGCTCGTTGTAGTATCTAAAAATATCGACGATATGCTGACGACCCTTCGCCATAACACGAATGTCGAATTAGTTAAATCAAAATACTCCAAAGATTATCTGGCAGGAGCGGTGCTGGCCATAGCTGCAACGGCAAACCCGCAACTAAACAGGCAGATTTACAAGGACTGTCAACAATTGGAAATTTTATGTAACGTTGTCGATGAACACGACCTTTGCGATTTTATCACGCCGGCTGTTGTAAAAAGAGGCAGCCTGCAAATTGCCGTCGGCACCGAAGGACACTGTCCGGCCTATACCGGCCATTTGCGAAAGAAACTCGAGCAGTTATTTACCGGCGAGCACGGCAAATTTGTGGAGGAACTCGAAAAGCTGCGAAAGCGTGTTATAGAAGATGTTACAGATGCGGCCGACCGCAAAGCAGTACTGGGGAAGCTGGTTGACGATAAGTCATTTGATTTTTTTATCAATAACGGCCCTGCTCAATGGCAAAAGTATGCTGACCAACTAATATCAGAGGCAAAACAAAACCTTACGCCGAAAAACGGATAACTCTTGCCAAAAAACTTCACCGACATCAGGCCTCTATCATGTCGATTATCACCTGCAGATACTTTTGACGGTGGCCGATGCGCCTTTTACTGTTCTTGCGCCTGCGAAAGTGCATCGGATACAGCTTTTTGCCTTTGACTATCGCCTCTCCGGCAGTCCCCTTAAATGAGGCTGTAACCTTCGCACTTTTGAGATAAGGCGTGCCGATTTTGACTGTTCCTTCATCGTTTACAAACAAAACCTTATCCAGCTCGATGGTCCTGGCATCGGGCGAAACATCGGCCAGTTCGATATTTAAACAATCACCCTGGGCGATTTTATACTGCTTTGACCCTTGTTCAATTACTGCATACACTTTGAGAATCCCTTACTTTTATATTTAAAAATCTCAATTGGGCGGGTATTTTAGATGCCAAATCCTTTTTTGTAAAGTAAAATAATCAGATATTTTTGCAGCCTGAAGTTTAACCTTAAATTGCCGGTATTTACAATGTAGGAGCAGATTTATGCAGATAGCTATGATAGAGGACAAAATTGTACCGACAGAGGAGCTTTCGCCGACTTATCTTGACCGTGGGCTTTACTTCGGTGACGGCGTCTATGAAGCGTTGAGAAGCTACAACGGCAAAATTCTTGCATTTGATAAGCACCTCCAGAGGTTTTCCAGCAGCTTAGCCGCTGTTAAAGTAGCCGGTGTAGATATTGACCGGATTCGCTGCCGTGTTCAGAAGGCCTTTGATGCTGCAGCTATACCCAACGCTTTAATCTATTTTCATATCACCAGAGGCTCGACAATACGAAACCATATTTGGGAGCCCGGCCTGAAACCTAATTTTTTTCTGACCATCACAAAATTACCCGACTCACCGCAGCGGAAGACCAAAGGCATTGCGGTATCGACCTATCCTGACCTGCGATGGAAAAAATGTAACATAAAGTCACTGAACCTATTGCCAAATGTCCTTGCGATTAATGACGCTGCATCAAAGGGCTCTGAAGAAGCGATACTTGTAAATGAAGCGGGTTTGATAACGGAAGGGTCGCTCTCGGCTTTTTTCGCAATTTCAGACCAAAAGCTTCAGACAGCTCCGCTGACATCTAATATTTTGCCCTCAATCACGCGCAGGTTTGTAATCCAGGCGGCCAAAGATGTCGGATTAGAGCTAATCGAAAAATCATTAACGCCGCAAAAGGCGGCCGATGCCGATGAACTTTTTGTTGCCGGAACTAGTTTTGATATTGTCCCTGTGGTCAAATTTGATGGCAAAACCATCGGCAACGGCACACCGGGCGAATATACAAAATTACTCATCAACCGGTTCATCTCATTTACGGTATAGGTGCTTGCTTTTTGATTATCTTAATAATAAACTTTTATAAAACCTCCGGTTTGAAAAGAATGGTTGAAAACGAAAATGCCCGAGAGTAATGTTCATAGTCAAGCTGATAAAGCAGGCAATATCCCAGAGAGGTTAGATAGTTTGCCAAAGAAAAGCAGAAGGAACGTGAACAGCGGTGCAGCGAGTGTGGCAAGATAATCTGAACGCATTATTATTCCTGACACATAGCTGGTTGGAGTTTAAGAAAATGGAGGATAGTACATTATGAAACATAGCAAATTGTTCAAACTAATACTTAGCGTTTCGTTGGTGGTGTTTTATCTTCAGGGTTTCGGTTACACAAAAAGCACCTTTGCAGTCAAGCAAATAAAGGTTTCACTGGTAACCGACAAAGAAATTGCGTCGCCTGTTCAACACGGATTAAATAAAACAAAATTGACGTTACAGCAGAAAGGCATATTGTTTGAAGAGGCTGCAACTGTAGATAAAGCTGACGGTGACATCTTGATTGTAGCAGGTCTCGGCCATGGTTCCGGAGAAGCGGCAAAACTTCTGAAGTTCTTTAATATTGCCCCGCCTGAAGCTGCTGAGTCTCTACTGATTAAACACACTCGTTGGAAGGGCAGAAAATTACTGCTGATTAGTGGAGCCGATGCGAGAGGTTTGATGTATGCGCTGCTGGATGTCGCAGACCGTATCGGCTGGTCAACCGACAAGAACAAGCCCTTGAGTGAGGTTCGTGATATAACAGAGAAGCCATATGTGCCGGAAAGGGCACTTTCTATCTACACTATGCAAAGAAAGCATGTCGAAAGCTTCTTTTACAATGAAGAGTACTGGGCAGGGTATCTGGACATGCTGGCTGAGAATCGCTTCAACACGTTCGCGCTGCTTTTTGCATATAATCCTGCAGTATATCTTGCACCGCCGTACCCATACTTTTTCGATGTTGAAGGATTTCCGGAGATACGCTTCGAAGGTCTGACTAAGCAGCAACAAGAACGAAACCTCAAAGCTCTAAATCGAATCATTGATATGACACATGAACGAGGTCTCAACTTCACCGTGGGTATCTGGGACCACATTCCTCACCGCAATGCCAAGGGTAAGGGTGTACCGGTCGGCCTGTCGAGAGACAAACTCATTCCATATACCAAAGCGGCGATGACAAAGTTTCTCAAACTCGTACCTGAACTGGATGCCATTCAGTTTAGAATGCATGGGGAATCGGGTCTGACAAAGAAGGAAATGGAGGGCTTCTGGCCGGCTGTCTATCAGGTCATTAAAGATTCCGGCAGAGATATTCGACTCGATGCCAGGGCCAAGAATTTTCCCGACCACTTGATTTATAAGGCTTTAGATATGGGGATTAACATCAGGATGTGCACCAAGTACTGGATGGAGCAAATGGGAATGCCGTTTCATCCGACTCACATCCACCCAAAGAATCAGCATGACCGACGTCACGGCTATGCCGATATGCTGCGCTACCCCCAGAGGTACAAGATGCATTGGAAACTCTGGAACGGCGGAACAACGAGAGTTTTTCTGTGGGGTGACCCTGATTATGTGAGGCGTTTTGCCCGGAGCACTCACCTGTATGATGGCGAGGGCTTTGAGATAAACGAAATGCTGGCAACTAAAATGGCACTATATCCCGATGAAGAGCCGTTCGAATTGCTGCGGCCACAGTACCAATATTACGACTGGGAGTTTGAGCGGTATTGGCATTTCTATCAGGTTTTTGGCCGGCTTGGATATAATCCAGACACCCCGCCGGACGTTTGGGAACGCCAATTTGAGCAGCGCTTCGGTAAAAAAGCTGCCCTATATGTTCAGCGAGCACTGCACAGGGCAAGTCAAATCCTGCCGCGGATTGTCGCCTACAGCTACCCGTATAACCTTTTCCCGACGATGACCGGCTGGCCGGAGATGCGTCGTCAGGAGGACCTGCCTAAATATGCCGCCGCCCTTCCCAGCGATACCCAGCAGTTCCTCAGCATGGAACAGGCGGCAAAAAATCGACTTGAAGGGGGTGAGTCGGCAAAGATGCTGCCGAGTGAATCAAGCCAGTGGTTTGCCGGCGTTTCAGAAGATGTTCTGAAACTGGTAAAAATGGCTGAAGAACAAATCGGCACCAACAGGAACAAGGAATTCGACTCCACCATAGTAGACCTCAAAATGCTGGCAAATCTGGCGTTGTATCATTCGTGGCGAGCTAAGGCCGGTGTCAGTTGGGCTTTGTTCAATCGCAGCAATGACCTCAATGCGCTCGATGATGCAATTGCCTATGAGAGCAAAGCCGTTTCTGCCTGGGAAGAGATTGTTAAGGCAGCTGGTAACGTTTATCACGGTAAAATGAGGTTCGGCCGGAGAATGCCGCCACACTGGAAGGATGAGTTGGTGGTGTTAAAAAAGGGCATGGAAAAACTTGAGCAGCAGAGAAAAAGTTTTAAGCCCAAAACAACTGGCCGAGCACCGGTGATTGCTCACGTGCCGATTCGTAAGATACAACCCGGTAATGGTCTTATGATAAAAGCAACTGTGAGCGGTTCCGGTCCGTTAAAAAATGTCCGGGCGGCCTACGGCAAAGCCGGCAGCGACTACAAGTATATAAATATGAAGCAGACTGGGCAGTTTCTTTATCAGGTAGTAGTTCCAGGCTTACAGGTATGCGAAGACCTGAACTATTTTATCGAGGCAGCAGACCAATCCGGCCAAAAGGTACTATATCCATCGAAGGGCCGGGAAGACCCCATTCATGTAGTAGTCAGTAAGGACAACGAGGCGCCGGTTGTAGAGCATGAACCAATCATAAGTGCACCGGCGAAAAAGCCTCTGACTGTGACTGCAACTGTGCGCGACTCTTCAGGAGTTAAATGGGTACGCCTGCGATATCGCGCTGTCAACCAGTATTTTGACTACGAAACTCTACCAATGCATCAAACAGATAAAAAAAATGTGTACAAGGTGGTTGTTCCAGTTGAGCATATCAAGGAAAAGTGGGATTTTATGTACCTGATTGAAGTGATGGACAACAAAGGCAATGGAAGTATCTATCCGGATTTGGAGAAAGAAACGCCGTACGTCGTGGTAAAACTGCAGCGAGGAAAAAAATGATAAATTACTTGCAGAATTGACAATATGAGCAGAAAAGAATTATATTATAAACATTTAGACTTTTCGGCGCCCGTAGCTCAATTGGATAGAGTCGCGGACTTCGAATCCGAAGGTT
>CAYXPG010000017.1:0-7069 GCA_964467205.1 uncultured Pirellulales bacterium
GCCGGCAGTCTGGAACCCGTCACTTACACCTACCGAGCCGATTCGCTGAACAAGGTAGCCCGTGGTAGGGTCAACCAAATTCGAAGCTGCGTCAACAGCAAATACTCCTGCACGCGTGTAGAAGTTTTGCGAACCGTCACTCACCACAAAATAGCCTTCTCCTTCTATCGCCAAATCCAGTGGATTGCCTGTATTTACGATATTACCCTGAGACATATTGGGCGATATGCCGGCTATGCCGACACCGCTGCCCATCTGCTGAGGGTTGGTGCCGCCGATTGTAGTGGTGGGCTGCGATGCGTTTTTTATCGTCTCACTCAGCAGTTCGGCAAAAGTTATTCTGCTGCCCTTAAAAGCAGTCGTGTTGACATTCGCTAGGTTGTTGCCGGCTATATCAAGCATTTTTTGATGGGCCTGCAGCCCCGTAACTCCGGCTGATAGTGCAAAACTCATTTTGTTTCTCCTTATTTCTTAATTTAGAATTCCAATTTGATTTTACTCTTCTACTAATATTACTGCCCCCAGACTGAGGGTATATTCTTCTTTTACGTCACCTTCACCAACCGTCACTCCCAGAAGACTTTCACCGCTGTTAGGTTCATTGAAAACCGAATCAACCCTGCCGGTCGTCTTCACTAATTCACCGGTTGTCTCGTCTTCCGCATAGAAGGTAACAGTCTTGCCTAACAACGAATTCGCATAAGTGCGGTTGGCCATCACAAGGACATCCGCAAAGCTCGTGTTCATTGATTCGAGCTGACTCAGCCCTGCAAACTGTGCAAGCTGAGATGCCATTTCATTATTGTCAAGAGGCTCTAAGGGATTTTGATTCTGAAGCTGCGCTATCAGAAGCTTCATATAGTCCAACTGGATGTCACTTGCCGTTGTTATTGATGATGCACTCATTTTTTCACCGTTTCATAAAATCCGTTTTTAACTGCAAAAAAACATACCAAAAACAAAAAGTAGCAATCTGTGTGCCAAATTCAAAACACAGCCTCTTTCCCAACTCACAACTCTCTGTCAATACAGAAGTTATCAAAATTGCTCACCGAACAGATTTCGAAAATAGGTCCTGCTAAAAAATTTCTTCAGGACAAATTTTCCTGTATCAAGGAAAATTTTGCCGCCGCTCCGCTGACAGATGCTGAAAAAAATTTTATCTTCTCTTAACCAGCAGAGAATATCGAAACGTCCCATAAAAAATGACACCCTGTTTCTATTAACTTTGCTTTCGCGTTTCACTAAAGTGTCCGATAAAATTAAACGTCAATATAAATTCGTCGGCAGCATAAATAATTCGGTGACATTATTGGCCCGTCCCATAAAAAATTAAAGAAAGTAATGCTTCTTTGTCGATTTATTGGACATTCGCTTAACGAAAAATCAACACCATAAAGCTTTTTTGGAACACGGATGGGTTTACGTAAAATTGTTACTGTAACAAGGGAGGTGGAAATCCAGCAATTAGCCCGAAAGCTCGGCACGGAAATATTTGTGGCCGACAACCCCGCCGAAGCACTCGACATCGTTGGAACAGCAAATCCTGATTTAATTATCTTTGACTCTCAATTTACACCGGACCATATCCGCCAATTTCTTGATAAAAGTCTCAAGAGTAACAATAATTCAAAAAACATCCCCATCATAGCAGTCGGCAACCGGGACACGGATACAAAATTATCCAATGAGTTCATACAGGCTGGTGCCTGCGACTACATACGGTCAAAATCAGATTACAAACAACTGGAGAAAATTGTAAACCGAATTAAAAGTAAAGCCAAACCCGACGTACCTGAAGAAAAAATTCAAAATAGCTTCTTTGTTGATGACTTGTCCGCTTCTGTCTCTATGGTCGGCCAAAGTAAAGCAATCCGAAACACCCTAAAAATGATTAAGCTCGTCGCCGCCAGTCGATGCAATCCTGTATTGATTGTCGGTGAAACCGGAACCGGCAAGGAACTGGCCGCTAAGGCTATACATACTTTAAGACATCCGGACGGACCTTTTATAGCTGTAAACTGTGCAGCCCTGACAGCCAATCTCCTCGAAAGCGAACTCTTCGGACACGTCAAAGGCTCCTTTACCGGCGCCGACCGTGAAAAAACAGGATTGCTGGAATTGGCTGACAACGGCTCGCTCTTACTCGATGAAATCTCTGAAATGCCAATCGACCTCCAGGCCAAGCTGCTGCGCGTACTTCAGGAAAAAAACTTCCGAAAAGTTGGAGGCACACAAACAATTACCACCAATGCCACGATTATTGTATCCAGCAATCGCAATCTCCAGAACCAAATCCAGGCCAATCAATTTCGCAGCGACCTTTATTACAGACTGAACATCTGTCCTGTCACCATCGCACCTCTAAGAAGCCCGCACAGAAGAGAAGACATCCCCCTGCTGGCTGAATACTTCCTTAAAAACTCCACTATGTGCCCGGGGAAAAAGGGCAAAATAACCTCGCTTACCAAATTAGCAATTGAAGCCCTGCTGAAATATGATTGGCCAGGCAACGTCCGTGAACTCTCCAATACAATCGAAAGAGCGATATTATTAGAAACCACAGATAAAATCGGGCTCAGCAGTATTATCGTGGAGCCCCCAAACGCATTATTTCGCGTTTGGGGAAGCCCCATCGACCCCACAGATTCTTCGCAGCCCTCAGAAACCCAAACTTCCAACAAAATAAAGGATTTCTCACTGGAAAAAGCCGAGCGAAAGCTCATTACCCGCGCCCTGCAGGAAACCGGATGGCAAAAAACCCGGGCCGCCGCCCTGCTCGGGATTACAAGAGCAACTCTTTATGCAAAAGTTAAACAGTATAACATCGAAAAGGGCATCTATCTTGTGAAAGAAACAGCCGACGAATCACAATCACCTCTATCGCCTGAAACGGTGACGACTAACTAATAAGTAAAATTGGGTTATTGTCAGAAAATCTATCGGCTCGTATAGAATCCTGACATCTCATCCGGCAGGAAATCGACTTTTGCAGCATCAACAGAGTGATTTTCCCCACAAAAAAAGCCAAAAACACCCATCCAGCCCTCTTCAAACAAATCTGGCACAATTATTGCTCTTATCTCCAAAAGGTTGCTAAATGCGCTTTGGCATTCTTTTATGAATTAGGTTCCCGCTTGTTGTCGGCGGGGTTTGGATACTATGGAGCAGCAAGATAAGCAAAATCCGTTCGAAGAACAAAAACCTGACGAACAGGTGTTCGAAGAGCAAAAAAACGATATACCATCGGACCAGGAATTATTTGTCGGTAACGTCATCGAAGAACCCGCTGAACACGAACTATTTGCTGGAAACAATGATTTTTACAAGTATCTGGCAAATTTAGCACACCCCACAGACTCTCAAACCCCTTCCGCTGACTCGGCACCTGCTCAATTCAAGACGACACCACCTTGGCAAAGGCAATTTTCAACTGCACAGAAAGTCCTTGCTTTCTGTATCTTAGTTGTTGCATGTTTTTTGATTTATGCTCTACTGGTGCCGCTGTCAGTGCCCGTTACATCATATACAACCGGCGCCCCTCCAGCCCGGCAAAAACCTCAACCAACTCTACCACCTGGGTTTACCACTCAAACAGCATCCCAACAACCCCCACAGCCCCTGCCACCAGAACAGCCGGTGTCATTAAATGTAGCTGAATCATTCTACCTGCAAAAACAGTACGATAAGGCCTATGCCGTTTATGATAAGCTTTGCCAAAGTCTGCCGTTAACACCTCAGCACAGGCAGATGAGAGACTTTCTTCAGTTAAGAATGGCATTGTGCTTGAACAAAAAGGCCGATTTCGACCAGGCCGACCACCTATTCAGATTGGTTTCGAAAAGCCATTCACCTGTCGTAAGAATCATCGCCAACTACTATCGCTGCCTGTTCGAAATGCAGAAAAAGCAATTCTTAAAGGCAAGAACAAGAGCTTATCGGACTCTCGCTTTAATCAATACGGTCGATTTCGACAAGGCCTGGGCATTGTCCCTGATGCCCGATTGTCATTTTCTTATCGCAGAAGCAATTACCAGAAACGCTCTTTCGCTCTGCGACGCCGACAAAGACCTCCCCGAAGATTTGTGGCGCAATCCCGACATCCACGCAGACCCCTTTATAAACTTAACTGAAGAACAACTGCGCAGCTTCCTCGATTCCGGCTCAGAACAGCTAAACAAGGCACTGCTGAGCCCCCAGATTCAAAAGCTCGAAAAAACAGAAACCTTACCCTATTGGTCCGTTACCTGCCACGGAGCTTCCATTGAAGAGCTTCTGTCAAGGTTTGCCGCCAATGCCGGCCTCGATATCCACTGGTATTTAGACGAGAAACCCTCAACAAATGATACTATTCGCAAAAGACCTCTCAGTTTATACCTGCCTGCGATAACATCGCAGCAGCTCATAGCAGCGGCGGCCGGTTCTGTCGGACTCCTGGCATCGCAGCCCCTCAGTGAAGAAAAATCCGTAAACATCTTCAATCCTGAAAAATACCTCTCCCTATCAGAACAAGTAGCCTTGCTCAACAGAGAAGCTGTTTCACTCTGGCAGAGTTTTCTCCTTATGTTCCACAGCGACCATCGTATCCCTAATGCCCATTTCGCTCTCGGCCTTATACAATCCCAAAACGGACAGATAGAAGAAGCTATTGCAGAATTCAAATTAGTTGCAAATCGTCGTTTTTTATTCAAAACATCCCTGGCTCCATTCGCTCTGTTACACTCGAGCAAATTAAAAGCCGACCTGCTCGACTACTACGGTGCTCGCGAGGATTTGAAACAGCTTGTTGAGCAATATCCCGATAACGACATCTCAGGCAAAGCCCGTTTGAATCTTGCCGAGGTTACAATGAAAGCCGGCCTTCTGGATGAAGCCGCTCAACTCTACAAAAGAGTGTATGAACTCGGTCCTTCTTCAAAATTACAACTCGCCTCGGCTCTCGGCGCAGCAAAATGCTCCTATGAACAGCAAGATTACCAGGCCGCCGCAAAATGGTTCATACAATATATCAACCTCGCTAAAGACCACGCAACAAATAACTTGTATTCAGCATACCTGCTCCTGGGCAAAACCTGCTTTGCCCTGGGAAAACCTCAGCAGGCCTGTCAAGCTTTTCAATATGCCCTGGCAGGACCGCTCTCAAAAGAAGAATATATCGAAACTTTCTCTGCCCTTCTGCAAGCTTATATGCAGCAGGAAAATTTCGTCAAGGCCCTTAATACTTTAGAGAACATCCATTCGATGCCGTTCTCACAAAAAGAATCCGCCGATTTATTGCTGTTAAAATGCAGAATCCTTCAGGCAATGGGCCTGACCGACAAGGTCATCGCGGTCTTGCGAAACAGGGCCGACTATATTTACGATTCGCAGTTAAAAGCCAAAATAACTCTTGAACTGTCTAAATGTTATATCACCAAAGGAAACCTCGAACTTGCACGCCGGCAACTATCCAAAATTCTCATTACAGTTGAACCCGGACCTTTGGCCCACGAAATCGCCCTCGAATTAGCCAATGTCTGTCTGAAACTCGGGCACAACCCACAGACAATCTCCATCTGCTCACAACTTTTGGACTCCGCACCAACAGAGCAAATAAAGCAAAAGGCCCTGAATACTATGGCAACAGCTCATAAAAAACTAAAAAATTACGACAAGGCCGCATCGGTTCTTTTAGGTCACTGGAAAAAAAACAAAACACAGAATGAAAAAACGGCGCTTAATTCCGCCGCCACTACAGGCCGGCCGCTTGCAAACGCAAAATAAAAAAACAGTCAAAATGAATATTAAAACTAAAAACACAAAACCAAAAACAGCAGACTCACTTTGCAGCTCCCTTCCCTTCTGGTTTTGCATAATCAGCTTTTCATTTTCGCCTCTTTTCCTGCCCGCATCCGTCGCCGGCAAGACAACCTTATCTGAAAAACTAAACCCCATTAATCTTCTCATCCCCTTTGTAGAGAAATCTTCACAGGATATAAATACTCCCGATGTTACAACTCCACCCGTCGAAGCTCAACCAACCCGCCATCCGGGACAAAAAACGCCTGATTCCGTCGGGACCGCCCCTGTAAACTTCGCCTCTCAGCTCGATAAAGAACTGCCGCAGAGAAGTTTCACCAACGCACCAACGCCCCTGACAAACAAAAACCTTACACACCAATTGTGGCTGGCCAGAATCACCATCCCAAAAATCGAAAGTGACGAAAAAAATAAAGAAGAGCTTCAAAAAATAATTGACCAAATTAGCTCTGTCGAATTTAAACCTCATCACAAAACATCTCAACCTTTCATTATTGTCGAACCGCCACTCACAGCCGAACCGCAAAAGCCCTCCGACACAGGAGTGCCGCAAAAAGGAATCAAACCAAAACCGCCCTACGAGCCGATTACCGACCAAACCCTGCAAATAATCAGAAACCTCTCACAACATCCCGACAGGATGAACAATCCTTTTGAGCTGGCGGAGGTTCTGTTTCTCAGCGGACACTTAAAAGAAGCAGCTCCTCTTTACGCCGAAGCACTTAATCGCAAAGACCCAAATGAAACCGCTTCAGCGAATGACAGGGCATGGATTTTGCTTCAGATTGCCAACTGTCTGCGCAACGACGACCCCCCCACGGCAGCAAAAATGTACAAACAGCTAATCGCAGATTACCCCGAATCGCCCTGGACGGATTTGGCCAGGGCACAGGAAGAACTAATTAAATGGTATCAGAAAGATAATCCCAAAGATTTGACAAAAGAGTACCGATTGTAAAATTCGCAATTGAAAACGCCAGTACTACAAAAAATGATTAAAACCAAAACAAGCAGCACCAAACAAATCCTGCAGCAGGAACCGGCCGCAACCATACCGGCCAAAAAACCACAAAATATAAGACCAACTGCAAATGTACTGATAGTGGATAACGAACCTGAGCCCACTCGATTACTGCTCGAGATTTTAGCTCACAAAGGAATACATGCAAACCTTGTCAAAGACAAAAAAACCGCTCTCAACCATCTCAACAGGTTTAATTATGACCTTGTATTCATCAGCGACGAAATAATTAACTGCGACCTGTCCGAC
>CAYXPG010000017.1:7169-10028 GCA_964467205.1 uncultured Pirellulales bacterium
CAAAGCACAAAATCCACAGCAAATCATAGATATAGCCGTCAAGGCAATTCGTGCAGGTTATTATGATTTCTTCACTAAACCACTCAACCGTCAAAAAATAGAAGAACTGATGGACACCATTCTGCCCAACCGCAGCGTCTCAACACAGGCCTGTGCCGACGAAGACAACGGAAGTCTTTACACAATTATCGGCAGAAGCCCGAAGCTCACTCAGACCATTAACCTTGCTGAAAGAATAGCTCCAACATCAACACCGGTCTTAATCACCGGAGAAAGTGGAACAGGAAAAGAACTGATTTCTTATTTAGTGCATCACAAAAGCAAAAGAGCACAGGGACCGTACATCAGGGTCAACTGTGCCGCACTCAGTGACACCCTTCTTGAAAGTGAGCTTTTCGGCCACGAAAAAGGCGCCTTTACCGGTGCATATATTCAACGAAAAGGACGTTTCGAAATGGCTCACGGCGGCACTCTGATGCTGGACGAAATCTCCGAAACACCCTTGAAATTTCAAGCCAAGCTCCTGCGAGTCCTCGAACAGCAGGATTTTGAACGTGTCGGTGGAAATGAAAATGTTAAAGTAAATATTCGAATAATAAGCACTACAAACAAGGATTTATTATACGAAGTCTCACAAGGCAGGTTCCGACAGGACCTTTATTATCGACTTAACGCCGTAAGGTTGGTTATCCCGCCATTGAGGGAACGCCCAGAGGACCTGCCCGACCTTATATGGCACTTTGTCAACCTTTATGCACGCCAAACACAACGCCGTATCACTAAAATTGACCCCGTAATGATGGACATTTTTGCAAATTATTCCTGGCCAGGAAATATCCGGCAGCTCAGAAACGTTGTCCTGACGTCACTGATTCTAGGCATCGGCTCGACTCTTTCATTAGCTGACGTCTCCTGGCTCTTTGATGAACTGCAGCCACTACCCGAAATAGCCGACTCCAGCAGAAGCGAAAATATGACGGATGAAAAAATAATCCCCGCACACTCCAGAAATGGCTTGGGCCGCAACTCCCCACTGGCGGGGATACCTTTGCGAAAAATTGAACAGCAGGCGATTTTGGACACACTGCGACAGACGGCCGGCAACCAGACAAAAGCCGCAAAGGTACTGGGCATAAGTGACCGGACTCTCCGGGAAAAAATTCGACGATATCGGCAACAGGGAGCCCTGCAGCCGACTTGATAACAATTTCAGTCTGTAACGTTTGCAATACCATAAAAAATATCGGTTAAGAGGTTGAAAAATGGCTGACCCGGAAGACAAAAAAAAGGCAAAAGAAAACAAAAAGGCAGAAAAATTGGCCAAAAAAGAAGCTAAAAAGGACAAAAATTTAACCAAAAAAGAGGACAAAAACACTGATGACGCCGCCAATGAAAATGAAACTCAAAAGAGTGATAAAGAAACATCCGGCAGTGGTATTCTGCAGTGGATAATAATGGCTGTTGTCGTGCTCGTCTGTGCAGGTGCAGGCTTTGGACTCGGCCGACTGTTTGCCGGCTACGGTCAACCTCAATCACCTCTACCTTCTCAGCAAACAGAACCGGCACCAATACCACCGGCACAAAAAACCGCAGAGGATGTTCCTGCTGAAAACTCAAAAGGAATCTGGTATTACAACGACCTCGAACCCGTCGCTGCAAATCTTAATGTCCCTAATGCAACAAGATATGTCCGGGTAACTCTGACCTTGGAGATAAGTTCCGACTTGGCAGAAGAGCAGGGTCGAAAACTGCTCGATGCAAAAAAACCCGCCCTAAAAAATCGCCTCACTCTCTACCTTGCGAGTCTAAGCATTAAAGATTGTACCGGCACCAAAAATCTGATGCGTATCCGCTCGGAAATACTCGATGCTTTTAACCAGGAACTTTTCCCCGACAGCAAACCTCAAATCAGGAAAATTTATCTTAAGGAATTTGTCATACAATGAGCAACACACTTACAAACAACTTAACCAGAGAAAAAATGCAGCAGATTCTCGCTGCCGTAGGTCCACAGCGAGCAGTCGATGACACACAAATAGACACTGCCGAATATGATTGGCACCAGCCTCACTACTTCAGCAATTATCAACTCAAAGAGCTTGACAGTCTCACAGAAAAAGTAGCTGATGCCATCACCAAAAAATTCGCCGAATTATGCCGGACCGACTTCAATGTAACAATTGATTCGACCACCCAGCACTTCGCCGATAAATTTCTTGAGCAACTCTCAAGTGACCAACCACAGCACACTAAAAACTATTATCTTGCCTTCGGCGCCGACCAGGAGCCGCCATCCGGCCTCATCAGCATACCCAGCCAAACCGCAATAACATGGACAACTCAATTGCTTGGGGACACCGAATCCAAAGAAAATGCCAACAGAGACTTGTCACAACTGGAAGAATCACTTTTACTGGACGTCGCTTCTTCTATTGTTAATGCATTTTCCGACGCTTATGTCGACTTTAATTTCCAGCCGGCCAAAAGCATCGTAAAAAAACAACTGCCTCTTGAATTGCACGGAACAGAAGCACTCTGCAAAATTACTCTTAAAATTAAGCAGGTTGATTCGGACAACAGTTCTGAAGCTTACATCCTGATACTTTGTGAAAAACTTGAGCCTGCTCTCGGAAAAACCTCTCAAGCTGACAGTAAATTCTCAGCCGAGGATATTTCAAAAGTTATTACTGACCGTTTAGAGCAAACGTCGGTTTCTATTACCGCTCAACTGGCTTCCACTGTGTTCACTTTTGAAGAAATAATGGGGCTTCGTCCCAGTGATATATTGCTGCTTGATAAAAAAGTTGATGAGCCGGTCGAACTGATTATCCAGGGACAAACATTCTTTCGAGGCCGGCC
>CAYXPG010000017.1:10128-18094 GCA_964467205.1 uncultured Pirellulales bacterium
AAAAACCCAGGCGCAATCTGTTGAATTTCCGGAAGCTGTTGTAACCGAGCCCACCGGACCGGGCGGAAGTGTCAACATCCTGCTTGATATGAACATATTCGTCTCGGCAGTCATCGGAAAAACTGAAATGTCGGTCCGGAGACTGCTCCAGCTCGCTCCGAACTCAGTTCTAAAGTTTGATAAGCCCATCGATGCACCGGTGGATTTATACATAAAGGACACTAAATTTGCCACCGGAAATGTGGTAGCAGTGGACGGCCGGTTCGCCGTTAAAATTAAACAGATTATTGGTCTTGGTGAACCTGCTGAAAAAACAGAAGAAACTCCAAACGAAGAATAATCAGCACCCACTCAAATACGTAATACTCAAGCTGTAAGAACAATTGTGTTCACACAGTTGTGCAGGATGAAAAATGCAGGATAATAAACTCGAAACACTAAATACCCCACTGGGAGCACACAGCAATATCATTGTGGCTGTGGGACTGGTCACAATCCTTGCCACTCTTCTAATACGTATGCCAACACCACTGCTCGATGTGCTCCTGGCCTGCAGTATATCCCTGGCTGTGGCCGTCCTCATTATCACACTATCAACAAAAGAAGCGCTCGACTTATCAAGCTTCCCTTCTCTGCTTCTTTTCGTAACTTTGTTTCGACTCTCCCTTAATGTCGCCTCAACCAGATTAATACTGCTGCAGGGTAATGCCGGAAGAATTATCCAGAGCTTCGGTGATTTCGTCGCCGGAGGAAGCTTCGTCGTCGGGCTGGTAATCTTCCTCATACTTGTTGTCATACAATTCATAGTAATCACAAAAGGTGCTGAGAGAATAAGCGAAGTCTCCGCTCGATTCACGCTCGACGCTATGCCGGGAAAGCAAATGGCAATCGATGCCGACCTCAACGCAGGTGCCCTCACCGACGCTCAGGCAAACCAGCGCAGAGCAAAAATCATCAAGGAAAGCGAATTCTACGGTGCAATGGACGGGGCCAGCAAATTCATCCGGGGTGACGCAAAGGCAGGTCTTATTATCACCGCTATTAACATTATTGGCGGAATAGCTATGGGATATTCTCGCGGTATGTCAATCTCCGCCGCCGTAAGGACCTATTCTATCCTGTCCATCGGGGATGGCCTGGTCAGTCAGATACCATCGATAATAATCTCTGTAAGTTCGGGTTTTTTGGTAACTAAAATCTCCTCAAGCCACAGTGTCGGACAGGACCTCTCAAAACAGTTCCTTAAGAACAGCCAGCCCCTGATAATAGCATCATTCATAATCGCCGGCATGGTACTGGTGCCGGGACTGCCTAAAATACCGTTTTTATGCCTGGCCGCCGTCACAGCAGCCGCAGGACTATTTGTCGCAAAAACCGAAAAAGATACTGCTAAAAAATCCGCAACAACCCCCCAACAGGCAAGGCAGGACAAACAGCCTGTTGAAGAGCTGCTCGATGTCGACAGAGTCTCCGTAAATGTCGGAGTCAGATTGATACCTATGGTCAACCCAAGAAAAAACAAACAAAACAACGCACAAAACACAGCAGACATGACCTCAAATACTATCTTCGACCGCATTGGGGCGCTGCGAAGAAGATTTGCTCAGCAGTTCGGTATTATTATCCCTCTCATACGCCTGAGGGACAACATCAATCTCGAACCAACCGCTTATGAAATTAAACTCGCCGAGATGCCAATAGCAAAGGGCAGGTTAGAGCCTGATATGTTCCTCGCTATGGATTCCGGAACAGTCCAGACCAAAATCAAGGGTATAGAAACCACTGAACCCGTTTATGGCCTGCCCGCATTGTGGATTAAACCCGAAAACAAGGAAAAAGCCGAATTAAACGGTTATACCGTAATCGACCCCGAATCGGTCTTCATCACTCACCTCTCAGAAACCCTCAAAAAACACGCTGATGAATTGCTGAGCCGTGAAGACGTCCAGCTCCTCGTTGACAGACTCCGCAAAATTCAACCCTCCCTCGTCGGAGAAGTCATTGGAGAGCTCGTGCCGATGGGACTGCTGCAGCGCGTCCTTAAAAACCTACTCACCGACCAGATACCTATTCGCGAATTGAACACCATAATCGAATCGCTCGGAGAACTCGCCGCAAAAACCAAAAACCACATCGCTCTAACCGAGATGGTTCGCAAATCCTTAAGCAGAACAATTACCGAACTGTATAAAGACGACAATGGCAAAATCTCCGCTATAACACTGGAACCCGCACTTGAGCATCAGATGACCTCGACTTTACGCCAGGAAGCGGAGGTAATTAACCTCGTCTTACCAACTGAATTGGCAATGGATATAAGCAAAAAAATCGCTCAAGCCTGGAAAAATGCAATGGACAAAGACATAGAAAAGATAGTTCTGCTCTGCGATTCCAGACTACGGTCGCCCCTGGCTGCTATGCTCGCAAGAACAGTGCCTCCGCTGCCCGTCGTAGCTTACGATGAAATCGTTCTCGCTACAGAAATAGAGCCGATAGAAACTATCTCCGGACCCCAGAATGAATTGACTACACTGCAGCCGGAACTTGTCGGGGCAGCAAAATAATGAACAATGTAAAAACAAAAAACCAAATACAAAATACCATTTGTAGAAGGAGCAATTGACTATGCCCTTAAACGTTCGGCCAATAGCTGTAAACATTGCCGTAATATTCTTTTTCGGCTTGAGTTTTGTCGGATGGATTAACGGCATGTCTCCTTTTACCTGCTGTAAGAGGGCCGCCGGTGGTGCACTGTTGGCATATTTAGCGGCAACCCTGGCTGTAAGGATAATTAACGCCATTTTAATAAATGCAATAATCACAAGACAACTAAACGAACAAAAGGAAAATAGCAGTGGCGATGGCAACTAATAACATCGTTGAAAAACAGATTGTCAAAGACAGCAAAAAGCATCTCAAAACCGTTGCCCTGCGCGCTTATACAGGCCAAAAAAGACGCTCACTCGAAAATGAGCGGATAGCACAGCTTCTGCCAATGGTCCCCAAAATAGTCCAGCGGGTAATAACATACCTAAAACCACCCTTATCATTTGAAGATTTGGTCTCCGCAGGAACCGTCGGACTCATTAAAGCCGCACGGGACTATGACCCGTCTCACCAGGCCGAATTCAAAACTTATGCCTATATCAGAATCAGAGGCGCCGTCCTCGATGAATTAAGAGAATGGTCCTTTGTGCCCTCAAATCTCAGCAGGCAGATACGCAATGCCTTTGAACTCAGCCAAAAAATCACCAAGCAGACAGGTTCGGTGCCTCCTGACAGCGAATTGGCCGAAAAACTGGGAATATCAATCGAAAAACTTTATGAAATATTCGAAATTGCCCGCGCTCAACACTTCCTGTCCATCGACAGCAATAATGAAAATACTCCCGCACTGATAGATATTTCCCCATCTCTTAATACTTCCACCCCTGATGAGCAAATCGAACAAGCCGAGCTCATTGATAAATTATCAGAAGCTATACAAAAACTGCCCGAAAAAAAAAGACAGATAATCCTGCTTTATTATCAGCAGCATCTAACTATGAAGCAAACTGCCGAGCTTCTCAAAATTACCGAATCACGCGTCAGCCAACTGCACGCAGGTGCTTTATTTAACTTATCCATAAAATTGAGGCAATGGAAAGATGGCAGATAACGATTACAATATTATAAAACCGGTGGAAGGCCTGGAAAATATCGCAACTTTAGACGCCGTAAAACGGCGGGAAGAGCGAAAACAGCATAAACAGATGAACGAGCAAAAAAATGAAGAAGACCAGCAGACAATTGACTCAGAAGACGAACAGAATATCGACAACAAACCTGCCCAAAACAAAAACAGTGAGAACCAGGATACTAACACCGTCGATTATCAGGCTTAATTTAAAAAATACCGAATACAATATAAATTATGAAAGGTCGGGATAACAAATGATAAACGCTGCAGGACACATTCTAAAAAGTACTGAAGTTAATCTCGAAGGGCGACTCCAGCTCGACCTAATCAGCCCACACACCGCCCACTCAGAAAAGCGACATATATCCTCAGTCTCACCGCAGGCGACAATCGTTGAAAGCAGCCCCGAATTCGCCGTCATAGAAGTAACCTGCTCCTGCGGCACAAAAATACAGCTGAAATGTGAATATGCTCCTAACGACACCTCCCAAAACCAGAAAACCGAACAATAAATTAATGGAGAAAATGAAAATGAAAGCTAAAAAAACAATATTGTATCCAACACTGTCGGTATTAATCTTCCTGGTAGCAGGTTGCTCCGCTCTTGAGGGGCCCATTGAGGTTGTTCTCGAGCCCAGACCTGTCGAACAACCATATAACGCCCCTGCCACAAACAGATTCCAGCAGACCTCTCTAAAAGGCTCAACCACCATCGAAGGAGCTATAGAATTGGCCAAAGAACACGCCAGGCTTACCGAAGAAATGGCCGCAATGAGACAAAAAAATCAAAACCTTAGCGCCGATAACACTACTCTCAAAAACCATCTCGCCGAATCCGAAAGCCATTTGCAGCAGACTCAAAATGAATTGACCCAGGCAAACGAACTTCTCAGAGAAATGGTCATTGAACTGAACAACTGGAAAGTCAGCGTCCTCGGTTTTCAGAACGAAATACGCCAGACAGACAAGGCCCAGATGGAAGCACTCCTCAAAATACTAAATGTTCTCGGCGGTGAGGTCAAAACACAATCGACTCAAAATCAAAACGCCACTTCTGCCGAAGCATCGACAAACGACCTAAACAATTCTCAACCACAATCCCGACCCGCCGCCAAAAATGCAGGTACTCAAAATGAATAACTTTAAAAAAACATTATTATTACTGCTGCTGCCGACCCTTCCCGCCGGCTGCCATTTCTACAGAGCTCCTCTCCCTTCACCGACAAGCTACTACTATCTAAATCAGGACAAGGACTTGTTCGCTGTTGGCAGAGTTGCCGTCGTCGAGCTGGACAACGAATCGAGCTATCCGGCAATCTCCGCCGATGTAACAAAGGCGCTTTTCCAGGCCTTCCAGAAAAAACAGATTTTCGGCTTGACTCTAATACCACAAAGCGACCCCGCCTGGCGCAGCCTCCTGTTCGAACTCGACCCGGCCCAGCCAACAAAAAACAGGGCCTTTAAGCTCCCGCCAACTTACACACTTGAGCAGTTACTTGCAATTCGAAAGGCCTTAAAGTGTGATGCCGTGATGCTCGGAACTGTTACCGAATACCAGCCGTATCCTCATATGGCCATCGGCCTGCGACTAAAGCTCATCGACCTCAACGACGGTCAGCTGCTCTGGGCCCTCGAACAAATTTGGAACAGTGCCGACAGAACTACTGAATATCGAATAAAAAAATATTTCAGAAGACAACTCCACTCAGGCTTTGCACCATTAAAGGAAAACTTGGTCGTGGTCAGTCCTGTTGAGTTCATCAGGTTCGTAGCTTACGAAACCGCTGAAACCATCCGGCCAAATTATTGAGAAAAAACAACTTTCAACCGATAATAACATTAGATTAAGAAAAAAAATGAAAATTTGACAAAAAACATTAAAGTTTTCACAAAAATATGCGAAAAAAACCTTGGATTAGTTTATGGACTGTACATTAAGGGCTCTTAAAGAGCAGCAAAACAATGATTGAAAATATAAACACAAATCAGCCACAAAACCTTTTGGAAAACTCATCTTCCAGCCAACCCGACTCTGCCGGGGCCGCCCAAAATAATCAACCGGACGTCTCTCTCAAGGTCGAATACGCCTCTTTAATCGATAAAGCAGCTCAAATCCAACAGACAGACACCAGCGCACTACAGCAGGCAAAAGAGCTCTTGGCTTCCGGCCGGCTCGAAAGTCCTCAAAACTTTCAAGAAGCCGCGGAAAATATTATAAATTTCGATATATAAAGGCTGAAAAAAAGAAAACATCGAATTATAAGACTGACCACGGAGGGTCAATACAAAAGTCTGAACGGATTTTATAAACTCGGCGAGGCAATGTGTAAACCTGGCACCCCCAGTTGCTCATCCCTCGCCGTTCTTTTCTTTGCTTATGATTGATACAAAACATAAAAAATCCGGCAAAATCAACTTTATGGCAACTACAAAAATGACAATCCGCCAAAAATTCAAACACCTTTGGTTCTATTACCTCCTGCAAAGCTTCCTCGCCGCCGTTACACTGCTCATCGTCGTTCTCGCTCTCGGTAAAGAAAAAATGGTCATAATCAGCGCTATGGGGGCAACTGCCTTCATCGTATTCGCAATGCCCAAAGCCGACTCCGCACAAACAAGAAACGTCATTGGCGGCCATATGGTCGGCCTGGCTTGCGGCGCCATCTTCTACTTCACCGCTCTGCCGTATTTCATCGAGTATCCACTTGCTGTCGGATTGGCTGTGTTCATTATGGTAGCTCTCGATGTCGAACACCCTCCCGCCGCAGGCACAGCTTTGGCCGTGGTAATTAATGAAGTCTCGCTCGACGCATTCGTCACAATAATGCTAAGTGCCGTAATTTTATCTCAATGCCGATATTACTTAAGAAACTTCTTAAGAGATTTGGTATGATTTTGTTCTCTCCGCCGGCCAATCAAACGTATAAATCAATAACTCGTCCCGTAACTCCATCATCGACAGATACTTTTATTCGGCCCAACCGGCCGGTATAGATAAAAGAATCCCCATTATCACCAGCCCGACCACCCGCCGAAGCACACTTCTCATCGCAATAATCGCTCTCCGGCCTGTGGAAATAGCGAATCAAATCAATGCTTTCGCTAAGAGCAACGGAACTGATAACTTTACATGAAATTCTCTTTGTCATTCACCCACCCCAACAAATGATATGATACCAGATTCGAGCAATTAAATCAAGGAAAATCCACCATACCCCGCCCAAAAAATCCTCTCCTTCTCATTTAAGATAATACCGTCTTGTAACGAACCATTTTATAGGACAGAAAAAAAATTATTTAGCTATTTCTAAAATCCACAGCTAACATATTATTGCTCTTGTGCTCTTATAAAGGATTGACTTAATGCAGATTATCGCCCAATGTCCCAACTGCGGCAACCATCAGCTGCTCGATGCGAACGCCGCCGACAGAAGGATAACCTGTCCATCCTGCCGCATCTTATTCAAAGTCCCCAAGCTGGAAGAGGTGCCAAAGGCCGTTAAGATAATAAAACAGGCAAAGGGCACTATTTACGTGGACCAGAACGGAAAAACCTACGGCTAATCCCCCAACCACCCCTCCGATAACACAAACACAAATTTACCAAAATCAAAAATCAAGGGAGAGCTTTTTAAGCTCTCCCTTGTCATTTGTGGCTCTTCACTTTTCGTTTGTATAGCTTATTTCTTACTATGCCCGAATTTCGCTCTGACTTGTGTTCAGTTTCAGGAAATGGACAACTGCAAGGCCAAGCTAATATGACCGGACAGGTCATAAAGAGCCACCTGTAAATTATCTTATACTGTTCTCAATTGAATTTTCCCGTTTATCCGCGGGTAAGTAACTAAAAAAAACCGGTTGCGGTCTTATTCGCGGACATTTACTACCCTTAAGGATATATTTTTATTCCATTTTCTGCATCGACACATTACATTTATAATCTTGAGCTTTTTTATTTGCCACCGTCTTCTCTGATACGGACTTGTTTAATACCGGCAATAATCCCAACAACTCACAACCTTCCCGCGCTTTCTTTGCCCACCCAGAACCCCAGATTAACATCTTTCCTCTTTTCTCCCGTAGCCGGTATTCTGCCCCGCTTAACCCCGATAATCCGAAAGAACCATCCCCAAAAAAAAATCGCATTTTTTTGCTTTCTCATCCCCCCCTTTGTCATCCGAGCGGAGTCAAAGGCTCTATTAAAAAATCGTCATTGCGAGTCCGCCTTCGGCGGACGAAGCAATCTCAACAGTTTTTACTTTTGCACTTTAACTTTTTATTTTCTTC
>CAYXPG010000018.1:0-18071 GCA_964467205.1 uncultured Pirellulales bacterium
AATCTAAGTGAGCTTATCTATTAAGCCGGCAGTTTTATAGCCGCTTTTTTTTGCTCAAGTTGAATTCTTCCCTAATACCGCAGCATTCTTGTGGCAAGGTTAGTGGGTTTCGTAAGCTTAAAAATTGGAATTATTGACGATTCACCCGGCTTAGGCAGAATACCATCCATCGTATTAAACGTAATTACATTATCATTTGTTTCGGGTTCGAGTAAGTGGGTAATTACTCTTCCCATCATCTGGCCGGTTCTGATGATATAGGTCCCTTTTGGAAACGTCATCTTTCTTTTAACTGTTTCGTCAGCTGTCGTTACAAACGTTGCCCTGTGGTGGTCATATTTCTTGCCGTATGTAACTCCTGTTAAGACGTACGCCTCAACTCCAAGTGTCGTCTCTTCCTGCAGCACTTCTATCATAACGTTTTGGCGTTTGAGCGTTTCAACAGATTTATATGCCTTCCTTTCCAGTATGTATGCGTAAGGCCGGGGCCGTGATTTGAGAATGTGCGGCTTTTTAATTAAATTGGCGCTGCTTACTTTGATAATTTTTCTTTTATCGCCTTCACCTTCACCGATTTCATAGGAAACTTTGTAATCTTCGGCAACTAACTTCATCTGAACGGGAATTTGCCCCGTGGTATTCTGTCCCATTTGGGTGGTCTCGCGACGGGCACGGTTAATGGTTGTTACAAGTCTCTCTGCGTTCTTGGCTGAATATTGTAAAATCGCTTTATATGCCACGAGTCCGCTTTGAACAGCGTTCTTTAATCCCTGCCAGCCCGGTGATTCATACAAAATACCTACGCTGTTTATAAAGCCGCCGTAATTTCTTCCGTTGTCGGCATCGAAAATACCGGTAGTCCATTCGGTTCTGTTACCGCGGGAAAAATACCATGATTTGTAGCCGTTCTCTTTCATTTTAGCATCAATAAAAGGTGCTATCTCCTTATCAAAGAGCGCTGTAATTCTCTGGTCGGGTGCGGCATTACTCGGCGCCTGATAGCAAAGGTTATATGGGTATCTGCCCCCGCCGTGTCCGTCAGCATACAAATGCGGGTGCCAGGAGTGAATAATGTTTTTGGCGTGGGATACAAGTTCCGGCTGTTCAAGCTTGATGAAATCCCGATTCAAATCAACACGGTTCGAATTTCGATGAGTTACAAGGACAAAACCATCGGGATTCAGCGATGGCACCATAATCACGACGAGGTTATCCAGCAGTTGATTCATTTCGGTGCCTTTAGTCGCCAGTTCACGGATGAGAATCAAATTCGATTCTCTCAGTTTGCGCTCTTCGCCGTGAATATTTGCGGTAAGAAGGATAATCGGTTTGCCCGAAACAAGAGCTTCCCACGGCCTTGTTGTCATAGGTCTGCTGAAAACCGCATAAGGAATTTCTCTGCCCTCAATCGATGTCCCGAATATTCCAAGCAGCATTTCGGTTGACGCTGCCTGAACAGACTGTAAATACTGCATCATCTCAGGATAAGTTGTGTACGTTTGAAAATCGGACTTCTCGCAGGGGGTGTGAATTACCTGGCTTAATGTGCTTGTACTAAAGCACGATAAAGTGATGATTATGACAACAGGAAAAATATAGTGTTTTCGATAACGTGACATATTAATCTCCATGCAATTTTACAAAAATATTTCAGTATTCACGGTTTGAAATTATAGACGTTCCAGTGGAAAAGAGCAAGCTATTTTCTCAGCCGCGTTTTTGATTTCATTCCATATGCAGTTTTTTTTAAAATTTTTCTGACGTAAGGGTCTTTTATCCATACTGGGACCACTGCAATTATGGGACTGAAATAAAGGGTGCCCCTGCGAACAAACAGCGATTTGAGACAGTATAAAAACAATATCGATGATTTACTCGAAGACTGCCGGAATTTTGCATCTGGGTCGTCTTGATTTGCTGTGTCATTAACTGCATTGTTTGTCTATAGTTACAACTCTTATAGGGCGTATTTCGCGGGTTTTTGAGTATATCTTGCGAGGCCCTTTGTAACTACGCCGCATCATACGTTAAGCGTTGTTAACGAATTGATTTTGCAGCAGTTAAAAAAAGTTAAGAGAGCGGGTTGTTAAGCCGATAAATGCTTCGTGTAGAAGGGTTTGTCGCCATTATAACCTTCGAAAATAACTGATAGAACAGGGTGTTGATTTGAGCTTTTTCGGCATATGAAAATTAAACGGATTGCAACGATTGTATTGGTGTTGGTTGTTAGTATTCACATGGCAGGGTGTGGAAATAAATTTTTTGACCCAACACAGATAGGCAGATTTCGGCCTGTTCCAACGGTAAATGTAATACTGGATTCGTTGGGAGTCGCCGATGAGACACCGTCAACCTGGGCCGTAGCAGAAGAACCACGACCAATTGATATTTTTGCTTATGATAGCGATTATATTTTTGGTTCCGGGGATATTGTGAGGGTGTCTATTTTTGAACTGCTTCAGGAAGCTATTCCATTTGACCAGCAATTTATTATTACTGAAACAGGTAACATATCAATACCGGAGGTGGGGATAGTTGCAGCGGCAGGGCTGACTGAATCTCAGCTCGAAGAAGAAATTGCACAAAGCCTTAAACCCGGAAAATTAAGAGAGCCGTTAGTTACCGTTACGCTTATCAGCTCCGTGAAAAATAGATTTTCAATATCCGGCGACGGCGTGCCTTTCCCAAACCGATATCCTATTCCAAGATATGATTTCAGATTAAATGAAGCACTTGCAGTGGCAGGGGGGATAAGTCAGTTCAATACAAGCTACATCTATGTTTCCAGGCCTGTTACCGGAAAAGAGGTAATAACCGAGCCAACCAAACCTGAAATTTTCCAGCCCCAAATAAGACCACAAAAAGAAATGCCCGAAAAGGATATGCTTGAAATTATAGCTCCCAGGTCACAAAGTCACAGTCCTGAAAACAAACTGGTTATAACCACTGCAGAAATGATAACAGAGAAAGAACTTGCCGATATGGCACTGCCCGCAGGTTTTGAAACACCCCCGGACAATCAGCAGCAGTTAAGTGACCTTGAAAAAATACTCGAAAAACTGACCGGCTCAATCAGCCGAGAGACCATTGATGAACCCATAGATAACGAAAAGCAGGGGACTATTGAATGGATTTTTCAGGACGGAAAATGGGTCCCCGTCCAGGTCGGAAAGGCCAAACCGCCCCGGCCGGTCAAAACTATACCCCGTAAAGCCGTTGAACCGTTGAAGGAAAGAGTGCCCGAGGATTTTGACTGGGACCAGCTTGGCGCCGCAGCCGTACAGAGCAGGGTCATAAAAATTCCAGCCGATAAACTGGCCGGCGGAGACCCAAGGTATAATATCGTGATAAGAGCTGGTGACAATATTCACGTACCTGTTGACCTTATTGGTGAATTCTATATTTATGGTAATACAAACCTGCAGGGAGCTGTACCTTTGACAGGCAGACCGATGACTCTCAAGCAGGCTATGTCAACTGCTGGAGGTTTGGGACCCCTGGCCTGGCCAAAACGATGTGAAGTCGTAAGGAGAATAGGTAAGAATAAAGAACTGACCGTGATGGTGGATTTGGAAAAAATTGCCAACGGTGAGCATCCGGATTTCTTTATTAAGCCAAACGATTGGATAAATATCGGCACACATTATACCGCAAGATGGCGGGCTGTTCTGAGAAATTCTTTCAGAGCTACTTACGGGTTCGGATTTATTTACGACCGAAATTTTGCTGATAGAGATTACGGTACCAGCAGGCCTTTCCCCAACTGGTCGTTGAAGTAAAATTATTGGGTTATGGTGGATAATATTGTTTCTTCTGGTCACCAAATACAGCGAGCAAATGCAATGCAATCATCTTCGGAGAAGTTGGAAAACACAAAGCCGCCTTGGACAGGATGGAACGAGCTTGGTTTGCATAATTACATCAGGATACTGATAATCGCAGCGCTGTTCTACTATCTTTTTCGCAATGAAATTGGGAGTATTGTTCGTAGGTGGGCCACCGATAGCAGTTGGTCACACGGCTTTCTAATCCCTCTCTTCAGTTTATACTTCATTAACCAGCACAAATGCGAGATTCTTCGTTTGGTTCAGAACAAACAATTGATGCCCAATTACCTCGGTTTGTTGTTTATGATTTGTGCAATTATTTTTTATCCGCTTAACATAGTCCACTTCAGATTAGGGTATTTACAGCCGATGTGTATGATAGCTACACTTGGAGCAATTATATTGTTTCTGGATGGTTGGCGCCTGGTTAAATATTCGTGGCTTCCGGTCCTTTTTCTGGTCTTTGCCGTTCCATTGCCGCAGAGATATTACGTTATGCTGACTATGCCGATGCGACATTTGGCGGCCACGGTGACAAGTGTCTTATTGGATTTGGTCCCTAAACTGCAAACTGAAGTCAGTGGTGTCGTAATTGATGTCATTTACAAGGGCCAATGGCTCGAGCCTCCCCTTAATGTCGCAGAGGCCTGCAGCGGTATGAGACTTTTGATGGCGTTTCTGGCACTTGGCGTTGCTATGGCATATCTGCACTATCGACCTTTGTGGCAGCGATTTGTCCTGCTTATCAGCACAATACCAATAGCAATTTTCTGCAATATAGTTAG
Source organism: uncultured Pirellulales bacterium (assembly GCA_964467205.1). Taxonomy (GTDB): domain Bacteria; phylum Planctomycetota; class Phycisphaerae; order Sedimentisphaerales; family Anaerobacaceae; genus CAYXPG01. Next base: position 4,613 of record CAYXPG010000018.1, read on the forward strand.
GGTTACTGCTACTGGTTTTATTTATATTTTATGGAACCCAAAGTACGCTCAGGGTATTTATCATGATTTCCTCGGATTAGCGATGCTTCCATTGGCGTTCGGTTTATATGGCTTTCTTGCTTGGTTTATGTCGAGTCTGTTTGTTGAAAAAATCCCGACTAAACCGCCGGATATTGTTGTTCGTCGCAAAGAGGATTGCCAACAATGATGTTACAGAGTCTGAAGCGAGACAAATGATGCGAGAAACGATAAAAATTTATTTGCAGCCGGCTTTTCTGATTTGTGCCGTTGTCCTGGCAACAGCCGGCGGCAGTATGTCAATAGCAATAAAAAGTTTTGGTGTATATTTACGAAAGGAGCCTCTTCCATTAAAAAAACCTTTGCAGCTCTTGGACGAAATGAAACTGTCACCTTATAAGGTAATATGGAAACAAGAAATCAAAAACGAACAGATTATCAAGGAACTCGGCACCGAGGATTATATTCAGTGGAACCTGGAAGATGCTGGTGTGTCAGCCGAAAGTCCCGTTCGTCGTTGTTCATTGTTTATTACTTATTATGGACTTCCCGACGTAGTGCCCCATGTTCCCGAAGAATGTTATATCGGTGTTGGCAACCAAAGACTGGGCTCTGACAGTATAACATTCGAAGTCAATAAAGACGGCGAAAAACAAAAAATTCCGGGAAAATACCTCGTTTTTGGCAGCACTGGTTCCAGCCACTGGCGCAGTACAAAATTTCCGGTTATGTATATTTTTAATGTCAACGAAAAATATGCCAACAGCAGAGAAGCCGTCCGAATAGCTCTGAATAAAAACCTTTTTTACAAGCATTCGTACTTCTGTAAGATTGAGTGGAAGTTTTTTAATCAGAAATATGGTTCGCGAATTTATCCAAACAAAGAAGATGCTATAGCAGCAGGCCAAAAGCTCCTGAGTGTAATCCTGCCTGTCTTGGAACAGGAGCATTGGCCCGATTGGAAAAAAACAGCGGATAAATGATATAGTTCAGCGGAAAAAATGAAATATCAGACAAACGATAGTTGATGAAAGGAAAAAATTCATGGCAAGGAAACAATTGAATAAAAAAGTTGCACTTATTGGCTCAGCGGTTTTTGTATTGGTGGTGCTGGCCGCTATCGCTGTTTTTCTGCGACTCACTCAAAAACCGGACGAGTTCATTAAAGACGGCGATGCGGCATTGCTTGTCAAGGATTATAACGAGGCTGTACGCAGTTATAACAAAGCAATTGGACTGACAAAAACAGATTCGCTTAGGAAGGTGATGCATTTTAAGCTTGCTGATGTTTATATCGAAACCGACGAATGGCCTAAGGTGCTCGGACATTGGAGTGCAATAGTACAGATAGACCCAAAGAACACAAAAGCACGATTTGGACGATTGAAATACTATTACATAATCGCTGATAGCGTAGGAACAGTATCAATTTGGCAGGAAACCTTAACGCAGGCCTCTGAATTTATCGATGTCGTCGAGGATACAGAGCTTCTTAGGGAAGATACGGCAGAATGGGACCCCTATAAAAAACCCGACGAAGCAGGCGAAGGGCAATTAGGTCCATTCCTCTACTTAGTCAGAGGCAGAGCATTTCTTGAAATCGCAAAAATGCAGGCCGTTGCCGACCCGAACGAATATCTTACTCAGGCAATCGAGGACTTGAAAAAGGTTCAGAAACTCCAGCCAGAGCATATCGATGCATATTGGTATTTAGCACAGGCAACTATCACAAAAGGAGATATTCTCGCCGCACAGGGTGACCCCGAAGAAAAAGACAAAGCTGCAAAAAAAGCTCAGGTATATTTAAAGCAGGCAATTGAGGTCGCTGATGACAATGTTAAAGCTCATATTAATCTTCTATCAACCAGACTTAAACTCAGCACCATAGAACAGCGACAATCTCTTGAGCCTGAATATTTGTCGCTGGTGGACAAATTCCCTTCGAATCCACAGGCTCATTGGGCGTTAGCCAACTTCTATTTGAGTCTTGGGCTCAACAATCTCGATGACGCAGAACAAGCACTTGCTAATGCAATCGAATTGGATAGAGAAAATGTAATTTATGCAAGAGTTGCAGCCAATTTACACTATCGTAAGTTCTCTATTTATAACCAAAAACCCCGGCTTATCAAGGCGATAGAAGTCGCCGGAAACGCTCTTACATTTCCGGGTGCTCAGCAAAGCAAAGGCCCGGAACAATGGGTAAACAGAACTAATAGACTTTCATTGTATACTTTTCTTGCGAACTGTTATCTTGAACAGTTGCTCCAAATCGGCGACCGTCAGTCACCGGCCGCTATAGCTCTGTTGAAAGATGCTGAACTGGCGGTGCACGAAATCGAACAGCTCGTCGGAAGTGGCGAGGACCCGCAGGTTATTAAGTGGAGGGGAATGCTTGAGCTTGCCAGAGGAAATACGAGTGTCGCCGTAAGGAATCTCTACGACGTTTACGAGAAAGATAAAGCATCCAGACCACCTGCCCAGAGAGATGCACAACTTTCTTATAATCTTGCCAGGGTCTTTCAGAACACTTCTGAAATCGGTGCGGTTACGGAATTTATGACAACCGCACTAAATGCTGGTTATGCTGCCGTTAAACCTGATGTTTATTTGGATTATGTTGAAATTCTCTTGAGGTTCAGGCTTTTTTCCGCCGCTATGCCCAACTTAAAAGCTTATGAAGATAATTTTGGCCCCAACGAAAGAAGCCGGATGCTTCGCATCAGTGCATATATCGCCGCATCGCAGTTCGACCAGGCCGAGGCAGAAATAGCCAAAAGAAAACAGGATGACCCAAACACAATTAGACTCAATATGGTATTGTTGCAAAGTAAAATCAGACAAATGCAGCGCTCTTTGGCACAAAGAGAAAGCGCAGCTTTATTGCCCGGTGCAGAAAAAGACAAGGTTGGATTAAGCACTGCTGAAGAACAATTAATCAAAAATCAACTCAAAAGTTACAGAGAAGCTGTAGGTGGATTGGCAGAGCAATTGCTGCTGATGGAGCCAAACTCCGTTGGTGGGGGTTATATCGCTGTCGTTTGCGAACATTATGTAGCAGAGAAGGAAATTAAAAAGGCCAAAGATTTGGTGGATAAATATTTGGACTATTTCCCTGAGAATGCAACAGCCAGGTTTTACAAACAGTTACTTCTTGAGCCCGAGCCGGACAAAATACCACAACAAAGGCGAAGGGAACTTGAAAAAGATGTTTTATCAAATATCTCTGAGCCGGCTGTTAGGGCTATGAGTCTGGGCGCCTTTTATCAAAGGAATAACGAACCAAACAAGGCAGCTGGGGAATTTAGGAAAGTCCTGGACGTAGATGACTGGGCCGGACGGGTCGTAACGGATGAGCTCGCCACTGACAGGCCTGAGGAAATGACAAATCCTCAGAGATTTGCTGCTGCCTATATTTTCCGTTTATCGCTCGCATCAAAGGACTGGAACTTAGCCGAGCAGATAGTGGAAATAGTTCGCCGTAAAAATCTTGATGACTGTGACGGTAAATTTTTTGCCGCCAGAATCGCCGCAGCTAAAGGACAATATAACGATGCGGTTTCACTCATCGATGAATGCCTGCTGCTCAGACCTGTCTTTTCACGGGCTTATATGTTGAGAAGCTCCGTCAACAATGCTCTTGGAAATGAACGTGCATCTATTGAAGACGCCCAGAGGGCATATTCTTTGAACCCCCTCGATGGAAGTATTGCAAGAGTTTTGGCCGGTGTGCTGTATGCGCGTAATAAAAGGCTTGGAGGTAATGTATCGCCTGACCAGATACTCGAAGAAGAAGCGGCTTGGAACAGAGCTCTGGCACTGAACCCGGCTGATTTGCAGCTGCGCAGCTTGTATGCTCAATACTTAACTGAAAAAAAACCACAGGACGCCCTCGCAATTCTGCAAAATTTGCAAAAAGTCACTCCCAGTGTGGACAATGCCGTACTGCTCGGAAAGATAGCAACAAAAGTAGCTCAGGAACAAATACATCCGGAACTAAAACGGGCGTATTTTGATATTGCTGCCGAATCGTTCGAGCAGGCACAAAAATCCGAGCCGAATAATGAGGAAATGCTTTCCGAGTATGCCCGGTACTACACGGCTCGGGGAGAGGATGAAAAGGCAGAGCAGCTATTAGTGCAGTCGAACGATAAAATAATGCTTTGGGACTATTATTACCGAGTAGGAAAATTCGAAAATGCAAAGGCGGTTCTGGAACAGTTATATTCAGATGATGTCAAAGACAGTAACATTGTCAAAGGACTTTTACTCGTCGCAGAGAAAACCGCCGACAAAAACGCCGCAAGGAAATATTCTGAAAAGCTTTTATCACTCGAAAACACAATTGATAATCATCTGTATCAGGTGCAGGCTTTCCTCAGACTCGGCCTTGTTAAAGAAGCTGAACACAAATTGCAAAGCTTTAATGAGAAATATCCCGATGAACAGAGAACCCTGTTATTTGAAGCATGGCTGGCTATGAAAAAAGGACAACTCAGGAAAGCCCTTAACCTGACAAATCGATATCTCGAAGCCGACCAGAACAATGCTATGCCCTGGAGACTCAGAGGTGAAATCAATTATTTCCTGGCAAAGTATGAGCAGGCAATCAGCGACCTTAAAATGAGCAGGTTATTGGCGGATGAACCTTCAACAAGGGTCGTTCTGGCTAAGGCATATCGAAGAGCATCACGCGAAGACGAGGCTATAACCGAACTTAAAAGTATAATTGACCACCCTCAGGCACCTATGGAAGCCAGATTATTGCTTGAACTTATTTACACGCAACTGCGAAGAAAGGCCGACCTGATAAAATTTTATGACGATTCCATCGCAAAATTCCCTGACAGTGGTTTCTGGTACAACCGGGCAGGGGCTTTCGCTGTGGCACAAAATAACTTGAGTCTGGCTGAGCAATTGTATCAACTTGGATGGCAAAAAAATGTTGAGGCCAACGATAAACGGGCCGCAGAAGATGCTTTTGATAGATATTTGCACGTGCTTTTGTTGGCTGGCAAGCTTGATAAAGTTTTTGAGGAGGCTGGTAAGCATGTTGATGCTGATTTTGCGGCTGTAGCCTACTTGAGAATGGCTGAGGCGAAGCTCAAAATGAATGACAAACAAACTGCCGCACAATATTGCCAAAAAGCTCTGGACAAAGCTGCCCAGAATGAAATACTCGAGGTGAGAGTCCTGCAGAAAATGTACTCCCTTTTGGGGGAAAAAGAAGTTTTGACCTATTGTAAAGAAAGACTACAGAAAAATCCAGACTCACTTGCCGCTAATTACACTATGTTTAATTTGATGAGACTTAACGATCAATACAATAAAGCAATTGAATATATTGACAGATGTTTGGAGTTGGCCCAGCCTGATAGCCCCAACAGAACTAATTACATCCTGGGTAAAACAGCCGTTTTAGGAATGGCTTATACAAAAACTTCCGATAATGACTATCTTGCAAGAGCTATCGAACAGTATGAAAGTCTCTTACCTAAAATGCCGAGTAATACAGTGATTCTGAATAATCTGGCTTATATGCTGGCCGATGGAGATATGCGGCTTGAGGAGGCGCTCGAGTACGCCGAACGGGCTCATCGTATAAAACCGAACGACCCAGGCTTATTGGACACTTATGCTTACGTGTTATATAAGAATGGGAAATACGACCAGGCCGTCGAATATTTGCAGTCCGCAAAGCAGCTCTATGAGCAGGAGGCCGTCTCCGCACCCGCTGAAGTGTACGAGCATTTAGGGATGATAAAGGAAAAACTGGGAGCGAACCTCGAGGCTGTTGCAGCGTATAAACAAGCATTGGAGGACGGTGCAGCTCAGATGTCAGAAGTATCAAAGGAACGAATTAGAAAAGCGATTGAGCGCCTTTTACGCTGATTGATGTAACCGGCATAACAATTACAAATGGCAGAACAAAAGGAAATAATTAGAAAAATGGCAGGACCGAGGCTGGCCCCTGCTGCCACAACCCTCACTCCCAGAGATGTTTTTCTAATATTACGCAGGCACATACTGCTGATAATTTCTCTCACTGTTGTAGGTTTGATTATGGGCGGCGTTGCCTGGTATTTCTTACTTATATACGCACCAAAATATAGCGCCCAGACCCTTATTAAAGTTTTGCCGCCTGTAGAAAAAGACCCTACGAAAATCGGGATTGGAATACCGGCTAAGGAAATTCAATATAGCCATCGGCAAACAATGGCTGCACTTATGAGGCAGCAGAGCACCCTGCAGGAGTTACTTGGAAAAACCGCCGTACAAAACACTAAGTGGTTTAAGCATTTTGGTAATATTGAATACGAAAGATATAAATGTATTGCCAAAGGGTATAAGGACTTAAAAAAACATTTCGGTGTTCATCCCCAAAGAGATAGTGACTTTCTTGTTATCTCTATGACCTGCGGCGATGGAAAGGAAGCAGCCTTGATTGTAAACGAAATGCAGCGCCTATTTCTTAAATCACAGGGAAGCAAAAAAGAAACCGAGATTGCTGAAAAACTCGCAGCCCTTGAAGACCGACGGGATATGGTTCAGGGGGAATTGACTCTCATCGAAGATACCTTAAGTAACATTCGGGAACAGTTTAATTTAACAGATATTGAAGAACGCAATTTCCAGCATACTATAACGCTCAGACTTGCCGATTTGGAGTCCCAGGAAAACGAAATTGTTTTGGAAGTGAGTCAGGCCAGAGCGGATATGAACAACCTTCAGGCGCAGGCAACAGGTCCTGTTACCGAACTGGTCAAACACCAGGTTGAGAACGACCCCACAATGGTTGTGCTCCTCCAGCAGCTTGCTTTCCAGGAGTCTCTCCTGACCGGAATGCTGACGAAGTTTGGTGAAAATCACAGAGTCATTCGTGAAGCTCGGGAACGAATAAACGCAATCAGGGAGGAAAGACGCATTAGAAAAGCTGACATTGCCGAACAGACACGCCAGGCAAATCTTCAGGTTGCTCAGAACCAGTTGGCCGTGTTGGCAGGTTCGCTTGAGCAGTTGGAAAAAATGAGAAAGGCCGCTACTTATCAAAAGATGAACCTTGACCTCGCCCGTGTACAGTATGCAAAACAAGTGAGCTTGAAGGATGAACGAAAAACAATGCTTAATTCAATCAAAGAACAAGTTGACCTGCTCAGAATAATGCAGAAAGACCCAGAAACTCCTAAGGTACAGTATGTTGGGGCTGCCCTGGAGCCCCTGGAAATAAGTTCGCCAAAATTAAAAATTTATCTCCCTGGCGGGACAATGTTGGGACTTTTATGTGGTATAGGTCTTGCTTTTCTTATCGAAACCTTAAACGACCTCGTACGAACACCAAGGGACGTAGCAAGGTATTTACACATTCGGCTTTTGGGAATTATACCTGATATGGCCGAAGACAGACAGACCAGAGGTATCGACCCATGCCTTGTTGTGCACAAGGCGCCTTATTCTATCTTAAGCGAATCATACAGGCAGCTGCGCACCAACTTAAAACTGTCCAGCCCTCTGAACCCTTCCGCAGTTTTCCTTATCAGCAGTGGGGCACCACGTGACGGAAAAACTTCCGTCGCCGTTAATCTCGCAACAACTTTTGTTGCCGAGAGCAAAAGGGTTTTACTTATCGACGCTAATTTTTGGCAGCCGATTTTGCATAAAGTATTCCCGGCACTAGCGCAGCAGGAGCTTGAGCCGTCACCTTTAGGATTAAGCAGCCTGCTGGCCGGGAAATGTACTGAACAGGATGCTATAAGGCCTACCGGCATCGAGGACCTTGACCTGATAGATGCCGGTCCGCTGCCCTCTAACCCCACTGAATTAATAGACAGTGTCCGGATGCAGGAGCTCATTAACCGGCAGCATAATAATTATGATTATGTTATCATTGATGGCCCACCTCTCTTACTCGTCAGTGACGCTAAAATACTGGCCGGCCTTGTTGACTACACAATCTTAGTCGTCAATGCCGATACTACAACAAGAGGCGCCGCTTTGAGAACTATTCGCGAGCTGACAAATATGGACGCAAAAATTGCCGGCTGTGTCCTTCTCGCCGCAAAGGCAATGAAGGGCGGTTATTTCCACGAGCAGTTCAAGTCCTTCCAAAAATATCAAAAATTACAGCTTGCAAGTTCGATTTGAAGCAGGCATAATATTTATCATCACTTATTTTTCTGAAAGGCCGTTTGATGAAGAAATTTTTGGTTACCGGCGGAGCCGGGTTCATCGGTTCGAATATCTGCACAAAACTCATCAACCAGGGCTCTTTTGTAAGAGTCGTTGACAATTTAATAACCGGAAAAAAAAGCAATCTCACGGATATTTTAGACAGGATTGATTTTATAGAAGCCGATATGGGCGATGAAAATGTCGCCCGCAAAGCAATGAAGGATATTGATGTTGTTTTGCACCAGGGCGCCTTGTCCTCGGTCCCGCGCAGCGTTGACGACCCTGCCGCAACTCACCGGCATTGTGTCGATGCAACTTTCACTCTGCTTTTGGCCGCCCGCGATGCCGGCATAAAACGCTTTGTTTATGCCGCCAGCTCATCCGCTTACGGCGATACCCCTACGCTGCCCAAAGTCGAATCGATGCCGCCAGGCCCGCTTTCTCCTTACGCAGCCGCAAAAGTCGTCGGCGAATATTACGCCAAAGTTTTTTACGAAGTCTATGGCCTTGAAACTGTTTCGCTCCGCTATTTTAATATTTTCGGCCCCCATCAGGACCCCGCAAGCCAGTATGCAGCGGCAATACCGGCCTTTGTAACCGCTATCTTGAAGGATGAAAAACCTACTATTTTTGGCGATGGCGAGCAAAGCCGTGATTTTACCTATATCGATAATGTCGTCGAAGCAAATCTCCTTGCCGCAAAGGCCGAACACACTGCTGGCGAAGTCCTTAATATCGCCTGCGGCCGGGCCGTTACTGTCAATCAGATTATTGAAATAATCAACGAGCTGCTCGGCAAAAATATTAAGCCGCTTTATACCGACCCGCGCCCCGGCGATGTAAAACACTCACTCGCCGATATTACACTTGCCGAGAAAACTATCGGCTATAAACCAACAGTCCAATTCAAACAAGGACTTCGATTAGCCATAGATTGGTACCGCGACAATCTCCTGTAACCACCCATAAAGACCACCCAATAGTCAATCGCAAATCGTCAATCGTAAATGATACATCAATCTCAATTAAATAATCAATAATCGACCTGCTGCGACAGGCGCAGCATGGCGAGTAATCAATCGCTCTCCCCCCTCCTCCGTCAAACTCAGCTGCCACAGCAACAGTGTGAATCTGAAATTATCTTATCATTGCAAATGGCTCTTACCGTAATGGAACCTCGAGAGTTTTCCTGAATTCCAGATATTCATATTCTGTTCGAATTTCCTTTAATTGCCCTTTATACCACATTTCATCAAACTGCTTAAGAATTATCTCGGTACTAATTCTATCAAGGATTCTTTCAAGTTCTAATAATTTTTGCTTGCCTGATATTGTTCTGATCGGTGTAATATCATAGAACTTCTGGCTCTTGGCTACTAATCTTTCAGGTCTTGCTTTCAGACTCTCTGTTGCAGTTGGTAACATCAGGGCATCTCTATTGTCAGTTAAAGCGGTCTTGGAACTTTCAAGGATAGATGCACTTTCAAGACCACCAAAGCCCATACCGCCGCCCATGCACATCATCCAGCCTTCATCCCAGCCTTTTTCCCACAGCCAGTCTTCGCAGAATAAGGCAACATCGTTATAGTCAATCGAGTTATTATCTTCTATGTCACAATCCTCCTCATAATTGTTATCGTTGGGCTCAGTTTGCCAGGCACCGGCAATAATAGCATAATCGACTAAGTTGACTTTCCCATCTTCATCAAAATCAGCTAAACTGTAATAATATTCATCTGCCCCGATATCAACCCTTCCGTATTTTATACGTGATTCCCCATCGATATCAGTCTCATCACCGTAATCACCATTCGGGTCACCGGCATTTTTACACTGTGATGTTTCATCAAGATGCAAATCGTTGGGGTCGGTACCAACGTTCATAAATCCCGGATCACCTGTGATATTCCCTGTACCATCATGTGAATTCCACAGGTTGCAATAATTTACTGTGTCAAAGGTGCCGTCTTCACGATAGAAGTCATTACTGTCATTACCGTAAATTATACAGTTGATAACATTAGGGTCTGCACCTTGTTCACTTGATTGAATACCATAGGTGTAATTGTCATAAATGGTATTGTTGCGAACCAGCGGCACGGATACTTGATTGGTAAACCAAATGCCAGCGCCACCATAATAAGCATATTCGTCGGTACCATTATTGTGTATCCAGTTATTTTTAATCGTAGTTGCATAATTACCATTTAATTCAAGGCCACTTTCTCCACTATAGCGAACTACGCTATTTTTAAGTGTAAGGTTACAGCCGCCTGTTGTATAAAGGGCGTTGTCAGAGTTGTTGCTAATAACACTATGGTCGATTGTCAAATCGCTGTCAGAGGCATAAATGCCGTCATCTCCACAATTCTTAATCGAACAATTAGTAACTGTTGTGGTGATATCTGATATCTGTATAGCATTATCATTATCGCCGCTAAAGTCACAATCGATGACAGTCAAGGTCCCATCTGAACCCTCAACGCCATCGTCGGTGTGGTTCTCAAATATAGAATCCTCAATACCTACGACAGAATTCCCAATATAAATCCCATCATAGGTATTATCGTTTCCATCAAAGACACAGCTTGAAATCTCTGGCCAACAATAATAGGTGATGTACAAGCCAGTGTTTTCATTATCTATGAAAGTACAGTTGTGTATATCGGGATAGGAATAGTTGTAGCAGTAAATTCCATACCTGTTGTTATTTTTAATTTTACAATTTACAACTGAACCGTCACAATCATCAAAATAGATGCCATCATAGTAAGCACCGGTAATTGTAAATCCGTCAACAATGGCATCTTCGATGTTCTGACCATACAAAACATAATAAACCTGCTCATTATAGTTCTCACCAATCTTACCATCGAGAACCGTTTCATTATTTGGGTCAGAAAAATCTCGTTGGTTTGTGCTTGTCTCATAAGTACCAACTCCGCCAAAATGACCGAACAGACCAACATCTTTAAGCAACTCAAAACTATAATCTTTGTAGTTGTCCTCGTTAACATCCCACACTGGCTTATAGGTTCCAGCAGCAACCCAAATCGCTGTTACAGCAGCACCGAGATTTTCAGCGCCTGTGAATGCGTCTCGTAAATCAGTGTAAGCATTATACCAGTCTGTTCCATTGTTGCAGCTATTTGGATCATTAGCATCTTCGTCAACATAGATTATTTCACTACCCCAATTACATACGTTGCAATCTTCTGTGGCCTCGTTGCGATACGTATCGCCTTCCATTATAACAAGGTTGGTAAACGTATCACCGGGCCTTGCCCAGTAATTGACTTTGGTTTTTAGCTCAAAACAATTCGCATCATCATCACCAATATCTTCCAAGTCCCAGGTTACTGTATGGTCGGTAGAATTGTAATCACCACTGGGGTCAGAGGAATAATAGTCACATTCTTTTGGCAGATAATCAATCAATACTACGTTGGTATCGGCATGGTCGTTAGCATCCCAACAGATATCATAAACAAGATAATTGTCTTCCATACCCATATCGATGAATGGACGGACACATTCATCGTTAGGGTCATTGTTGTCTTTGACCAGTGCAAACGAAGGCGTTTTGTACCAACCACCAACAGCAACACCGCCGGGACCTGAAATATCATCGTTGGTTTCGGTATCTTTGAGAACAAGGTTTGAATCGTAGACCCTGAAATCATGGTGATAAGTCGTGCAGTAAACGAGCCCCGTATCTTCATCAACGTCCACGCCTATTAGCGGTTGTGAATAATAATCACCTTCGATTTCTACTTCTATACTTGTATAAGGCGAACTCGTACTTGTTCTGACCAAATAATTATGACCTGTCCAATGGCCAGTATAAAGATAGCCATTCGCTGGATCAACTGCTATTCCAACTGCTGGCCGTTCAGTACCACTTACTGAGATGTCAATGTCCCCTTCAAGACTCCAATCATTGGTGTCATAGTAGTGTACTTTGTTGGATTCATCAGTGACATATAAAAGGTCGTTCTCCTCATCCAAAGCTAATCCCCAACCGTCAATGTATCCCGATGAAGTTTCTAATTCATAGGTGTTTTCTAAAACTACTGTGTTGTTTACATCATCAAACGAATAGACGTATAAATCCTCATAATTTCGCCAAATGATGTAGATTAGCTCTTTCTCTCTGTCAACTACGACACCGGCAGGATTTGGTATATCTGTGTCAAATTCACCTACCTTTTCCAGTGTTTTAGTGGATGACCAGACTAACATATCTGAAGATTCATAAGTTACAAACATCAAATCCTTATCAGGCCAAACGGCATTACCAACAGCACCGTAGCCTTGATTGTATGTGCTTATATCAACCATAGCCTGAAAGGTTACTTCGTCACCGTCAATACTGAACGCCTCGGCCTTGCTTGGACTACCATGTTTGCTGATAATAAAAACAGACTTATTTGCTTCGGCTGTACCGATGAATCCAACAAAGATAAACAAGCACAGTAAGCCCATAATAAATTTCTTCCCGAACATTTTGAGCCCTCCTTAAAGATGGGTGTGATTATTTATGTTTTCTTAGGAAAATTGCCCCAAAACCCAGTAGCAACAATGTCGCCGGTTCGGGAACTATGGTTAATTGGGGGTAAACTTGGTCACCATAAAACGTGAATGAAAATAGACTGTCGTCATTGCAGTATCTACCCTCCAGCCAAGGATTATCATAAAGGCCCCCCGTAGGATGATATACTGTATCATACGCATAAAGATAAACCATGCTGTCGGGAAAACATGCCAACCAATCCAATGTGCCCCCATAGATATTCACTACAGAGTTATCGTCACTCCAAAGCCAGTCCAGGCTGCCGCCGTATATGTTACCTGTGCTATAATCCCAGGTTTCTAACTTGCCGACCACTCCTCCAAACATATCCACTGACCCGTGGTCGATTATAAAAAGTTCGCCATCGTACACGTCGCCGTCGTTGATTTCAAGGTGGCCATCTATCCACCAAACACCGGCCTGAACCGGACACGCTCCGACCAGCATCATCAAAATCATTAGACTTATTTTTCGCATTTCCCTTCGCATAATTACCCCCTTGTAAAATTATTAGATAATATCCGCATTCTCTGCCTTAATTTGTCATATTTCCAAATATTATTACTCCAAGCCACCTCTGCATAGTCCATACTTAATATACCACATTGCCAAACTTTTATCAATAAAAAATCCTCCTTGAGCCAAACAAATTCATTCTTTTCTAACCGCTACTCACCAACCGTTATACTTCTTCTACCC
>CAYXPG010000019.1:0-3438 GCA_964467205.1 uncultured Pirellulales bacterium
ATTCAATAGCTGGGCCAAGTGAGGTCCTTATAATTGCAAATGACAAGGCCAATCCTGCCTGGATAGCTGCTGATATGCTCAGCCAGGCTGAGCACGCACCGGGAAGCGCCGTTGTGTTCACCGATTCACAGAAACTTGCCGAAAAAGTCCTCGATGAGCTCAAAAAACAGCTAAAGCAATTAGACAGGGCCAAGGAAACGAATGAATGCCTGATAAAATATGGCGGAATTGTCATTTTTGAGAATATGAGCAATGTGATTGAACATGCGAATGAATTTGCAGCAGAGCATTTGCAGATACAGTGTGGCGATGAAAGCAGGGAAATTGCTGACAAAATTGAAAATGCAGGAGCAATTTTTATCGGCGAATATTCACCGGTTGCGGTTGGTGACTACTGGGCTGGCCCCAGCCATACGTTGCCCACCGGAACCAGCGCGAAATTTTTTAGTGCTTTAAGTGCCAACGACTTTATCAAATCAACCAGTATCATCGAATACGATAAAAAGAGATTGGCTGAAAGTGCCGAGGATATTATCCGCTTAGCCGAGGTCGAAGGTCTCGACGCACACGCAAAAAGCATAAAAATCCGACAGCAGGATTAAACCTGTAGTATTAAGCAACTAAACTTCCCAGTTAAGCTTTTCCTGATACCGCCAGTAAAACCGCCCTAACAAATGGGCCGCAACCATTATTAGATAAATGTTGCCACAGAAAAAAATAAAAGCTAAAACTCGTGATGTATGTGCCCCAGGTACGATTTGTGTCAGTAAACCGAACCCGCAAAAAATTATAATCAGTCCGCAATATTGGAAAAACGTACTGAATATAGAGCCGATGATAACGAAAGGATTAAAACCAGAAGAGGAGTTGAACATAACAACGGCCAGTAAGCCCATCGGGAAAAAGAAAACCCCGTATCCCAGTAATATCCAGTAAATCAAATCGGTCTTGTGAATAAAAATATAGTAAAAACCAACCGGCCCCAAAAAAAGAATAATACAGCCGACTATGCTTATAGTCTGCGAAAACATGTCACCGAAGTCGGGTGAGTTACCGAGGGTTTCCGGTGCCCGCAAGCCGCCAACGCCGCTGTCTCGGATGCACTCGGCAAAATACCAGTACATATATAAACGGATTAGAATATTCACAATTATAATAGGAATTGTTAATGTAAAAGCGAGTGGACCGAGAAGAAACATCACAGCGCTAACCAAAAGCGGTACCCCGATAAAAATAGCAAGATTTATCAGGCCCGGCACACTTGTCGGATAGAGGAATATATCAATAAGCCAGGGGAGTTTTCTTTCGCCGGTGTGTTCGTCTTGCTCTGCCTGTAATCTTTGCTCAACTGTCTGACCAAAATCATACAAGTCTTCGTACGTACTGTCCTGCTCGGTCGTCTCGGCTGGGACTTGACGTTTTTGTTGAACATCCAAAAGAAGACCATCCAAATCAGCATTCTTTGGGCTAATCTTTACATCCGAAATGTGCTGGTCCGCCGTTACGCCGCTGCTTGCCGCTCTTGGAACTACAACAAGACTTTTACATTTCGGGCATTTCCCTTTTTTGCCGGCGTGCGTTTCGGGAACGCTGATTTTCCGGCCACAGCTTTTGCAGAGAAATCTGATTTTAGCCGGCATCTCCGGCACGACGCAGACGCTGCTGCACTTTGGGCATTTCACCCGCCTGCCGCAGAGTTTATCCGGCGCCTTGATTTGCCGACCACAATTGTCACAGCTAAAATTAACCACAACGCCTCCCGCCGACTCAATTATTTGCACTTTGTCGGACTGTTACCGCTTTTTGAAGAACTGATGTCCTTCTTAAGGATAAGACACCGAATTACCTGTTTTCTTCACTGAAAAATGCGAAAAACCATTTTTTTTAGATGAAAATGTCGTTCCTATATTAATCAGGCACTACTCAATTTTTCTTTTATCAGTTCCCTTGCTTTGGTAAGTGCCTCGTCTATTTTTTTGGGTTTTTTCCCGCCGGCCTGTGCCATTTGGGGCCTGCCGCCGCCGCCGCCGTCAACTATTGGAGCAATTTGCTTAATCAAATCGCCCGCCTTTAAGCCCTTTTTGACTAAATCATCGGTCATACCCGCAAGCAGTGTCGCCTTGCCGTCTTCCTCAAAGCCCAAAACGACCGCAGCCGATTTGCCCTTCTTTTTGAGCATATCGATGGCAGAGCGTCCCTGCTCGATAGTGGTCGCGCCCAGCCGCCCCGTTATTATTGATGTCTCGCCGATTTTGTCGGCCTTTTCAAGGAGTTCTCTTGCCTGAGCCATTGTGTCCGAGCCGCTTTGCCGGGCAGCGGATTTGAGCTCCTTGGCCAGCTTTTTATTCTCTTTAAGCAGCTGCTTAATTCTTTTTGGCAGTTCCTCCGCGGGGACCTTCAGCATCACCGAAAGCTCATCGACAACTTCATTTCGCTGTTCGAGATACTCAGCAAGCCCCTTACCCGTCAATGCGGTAATCCTTCGCACCCCGGCCGAGATGCTTTCTTCCCTGATTATTTTAAAGCCGCCGATGGCGCCGATTCTGTCGGCATGTGTGCCGCCGCAAAACTCGGCGCTGAATGCATCTTTAACCTGCTCGGTGCCCTCGGCACCAATAGCCACTACCCGCACCTCGCTGCCGTATTTCTCGCCGAACAGCGCCATCGCACCAAGTTTTTGCGCTTCATCTTTTGGCATTACAACACAGCTGACCGGCAGGTCCTCAGCGATTTTGTCCCTGACTAATTCTTCGGCCTTTTTTATCTGCTCATCCGTCAAAGCAACCGGACAGGTAAAATCAAATCGCAGGTAGTCGGGACATACCAGACTTCCCTGCTGCGCCACGGATTTGCCGACCACCTCCTGCAGCGCCCACTGAAGCAGATGAGTAGCGGTATGATTTTTCTTCGTCGAGTCCCTGTCTTTACTGACGACCGCTGTTACCTTCTCTCCGACATTAAACGTCCCCTCTATCATACGTCCCTGATGGATGATACAGTTAGCTATCTTTGTAGTCTCTTCAACAACGAATCTGCCGCCCTCTGATTCGATAACGCCGCAGTCGCCGACCTGCCCACCAGCCTCTGCATAAAAGCATGTCCTCTCCAGGACAATACCGGCTTGGGCGTCGGCTTCAATCAGGCCCTGGTTTTTGAAACTGTCGGCCTCAATGAATCCGACTATTTTACTTTCGCATTTATCGGCGTGGTATTTATGCGTATCTTCTGTCGTCGGCAGTTCTACCTCGCTCAGCGTCATCATTAACGAGGCGCCTTTTTGTGCCGCCCTTGCTCGCTGTCGCTGCTGCCCCATCAGCTCATCGAACTTAGCGGTATCGACTTTCAGGCCTCTCTCCTCGGCCATAAGCTGCGTCAAATCAAGCGGGAAGCCGTATGTGTCATAAAGCTGAAAAGAATCTTCGCCGCTGATGGTTTTTT
>CAYXPG010000019.1:3538-14727 GCA_964467205.1 uncultured Pirellulales bacterium
GGCACAAGTTTATACATAAACGGCTCGTGCATCCCTAATTCTCTGCCGAACCTCGCCGCCCGGCGCAGTATCCGGCGAATCACATAGCCTCTGCCTTCATTCGAAGGCACAGCGCCGTCTGTTATCGCAAAGACCGAGGCCCTGATATGGTCGGATATGACCCGAAAGGCATTATCGGTTTTGTTGTTCGACCGTGATGTATATTTGTGGCCGGTAATCTCACCGGTCGCATCCATTATCGGCATAAACAAGTCGGTATCGTAGTTACTCTTTTTGTTCTGCAGAACCGCAACGATTCTTTCCAGCCCGGCCCCTGTATCGACATAATTGGCTCCTAATCCGGCGAGCTTGCCGTCTTCGTCCCGGTTAAATTGTATAAAGACCAGGTTCCAAAGTTCGATGAATCGGCCGCAGCCGCTGTTGACGCCGCATTTGTGACCGGGCATGTTCTTTCTGTCGCACATCTTAGGCCCAAGGTCGATGTGTATTTCGCTGCACGGCCCGCACGGACCTACCTCGCCCATCTCCCAGAAGTTATCTTTCCTGCCAAACGCCAAAACCCGCTCGGGGGGTATCGGAGTAACCTTCGTCCACAAATTGCCTGCCTCCTCATCGGCCGGCAGAGAGTCATCACTGTCACCGGCAAAAACCGTCGCCCAGAGGCTTTCCGGCTTAATGCCCCATACATCGACAAGAAGTTCCCACGCCCACTCGATTGTTTCTGCCTTGAAATAGTCATCAAACGACCAGTTGCCTAACATCTCAAAAAAGGTATGGTGATAAGTATCTTTGCCAACTTCTTCGAGGTCGTTATGTTTGCCGCTCACACGCAGACATTTTTGAGTGTTGGCCACTCGTCGATATTCCGGCGGCGTCAGCCCCAAAAAAATGTCCTTGAACTGGTTCATCCCCGCATTGGCAAAAAGCAAGGTCTCGTCATTGATGGGAACTATCGGTGAACTCGGGACAAATTCGTGCCCCCTGTCCCTGAAAAAATCTATAAAGCCGTTTCTAATCTGTTTGGCACTCAGCACTTTTGCTTGCCTTTCTCGTATTTCGCTTCACGCTTCATGCGACACGCTTCACGCATTACAGAAGTCCTTTGGCAGTGAGGATTTTACTCTTCAATTCCTCGCACAACTCTTTGTTCTCGGCAAGATATTGTTTTGCTTTTTCTCTTCCCTGCCCGAGCCGGATATCTCCGTAGTTCAGCCAGGCGCCGGATTTCTCAACCACCTCACAACCGATGCCCATATCGATTAAATCACCTTCGTAGCTGATTCCGCTGTCAAACATAAGGTCGAACTCGGCATCCCGGAAAGGTGGTGCGATTTTGTTTTTGACTACTCTTGCCCTGACCCTCGTGCCAACAGCACCGCCGCTGTCCTTTATGGTCGCTATTCGTCTTACATCGAGTCGGACAGAGCTGTAAAATTTCAGCGCCCTGCCGCCGGGTGTGGTTTCCGGGTTTCCAAACATCACCCCGATTTTCATACGGATTTGGTTTATGAAAATAAGGGCGGTCTTGCTCTTATTGATAACGGCGGCGAGTTTCCTCATCGCCTGGCTCATTAATCTTGCCTGCAGCGCCATATGGCTGTCACCCATCTCGCCTTCAATCTCCGCTTTTGGCGTCAGCGCGGCGACCGAGTCAATAACGACAGCATCGAGGGAATTAGACCTTATCAGCATCTCGGTTATCTCAAGCGCCTCTTCACCGGTGCTGGGCTGGCTAATAAGAAGACTGCTGACATCCACGCCCAGTTTCTTGGCCCAGGTTGTATCGAGAGCGTGTTCGGCGTCGATAAATGCTGCCACCCCGCCTTTACGCTGAGCGTTTGCAATGATGTGAAGTGCCAGCGTGGTCTTACCGCTCGACTCGGGCCCAAACAACTCGGTAACCCTGCCGCACGGAATGCCTGCACCGCCAAGAGCCAGGTCCAGCGATAATGAGCCTGTGGGAATACCCTTGATTCGGGCGTACTTGTGCTCATCCATTTGCATAATAGCACCCTGGCCGTACTGCTTTTCGATTTGTGCAATCACTCGCTCCAAAGCATTTTCTTTACCTGTTGTTTCCGGGCCTGCTTTCATTTTTTTTGTTTTCGCCATTTCCCTTTTCTCCAGTTTAAATAGTGCACATCGTTTGCTTTTTTCTATCCGTTATCCAATAACTTATAATTACCCAGCACTGCATAAACAGGCCCTCGTGGTGTCAATTCGCTCTGGTAAACCACAACCGAGTCGGCTGCTATAGTTCCAATTTTGAATTCCTTATAATCCTTGCTTACTTGTGCCAGCTTAATACCTGCTGCCGGCTTTCTTATCCTGCACAAAGTCAGGTGCCCGGCAAATCTTCTGGTTTCTTCCGCCCAGCCGGCCTCTGACAATTGCCTGTCAATATCTTCCTGCAATTTTTGCAGTTGTTCATTTCCTTCGCCGGCCCCGACCCACAGGACCCTGGCGCTTCTGCCGCCAAAATATCCCACTGTTTTTACATCTACCTCGAAATTTTTATGCCGGTCTGAAACCTCTTTGGCTATATGACAGACGTCAGCAACTTTTTCATCTTTAACTTCACCCAAAAACTTCAGTGTAAGATGTATATTTTCCGGCCTGACCCATTTGACATCACTCTTTTTAATATCGGCCTTGCCCTGCAGCTGCTGCTGCAAATCACCCAGACCTTTCCTGGTTTTCTCGTCAATATCTATCGCTATAAACAATCGCATTTTTAGTCATTCGTTTTTTGCTATAAGTTCAACTTTGCCGCCCTTGTGCTAAAACTGTGTTATGTTTCGCAGCGTCTCGAATCTGCTGTCGATGTCGGCTTTGCTTATCGAGGTCAGACCTGTCAGCGAAAAATCTGCAATCGCAAATGATGCAGCCACCGTTCCATAAACAATCGCTGTTTTTAACGAGGCAAAATCGGTCTTTCCGACTTCAGCCAGGTAGCCCATAAAGGCCCCCGCGAAGCTGTCGCCGGCCCCTGTTGGGTCCTTGATTTGGGTTGTGGGAAAAGCCGGCAGGATAAACTTTTCGCCATTACTATTACACATTAATGAACCCGACTCACCTTTTTTGATGACTGCAACCGTAGGCCCCATCCCCAGAATATTTTCCGCCGCTCTTATCAGATTCTTTTCGTTGGCCAGCATTCTTGCCTCGTCTTCATTGATTATAACGGCATTAACTTTTTTCAGCAGGGCCTTTAAGTCATCGAGCCGGCTGTCAATCCAGCAGTTCATCGTATCAGCCGCCACGAAAGAGGGGTTCTCAATTTGTTCGAGCAATCGAAGCTGAAGGGCCGGTGCCGTGTTGGCAAGAAAGACGAACCTGCTGTCTTTATATTCGTCGGGCACTTTCGGCGGCGCTTCGGCCAAAACGTTTAATTCAACGTTTTCTGTTATCGCTGCGCTCATAGTGTCGTGATATGAGCCCTTCCAGCGAAAGGTCCTGCTGAGTTCTCTGACCTCCAGCCCGCGCAAATCAACGTTTCTGTCGGCAAAGACCTCGGCCAAATCAAACGGACAATCCGCACCGACCGCCCCTAAGAGTCTGACGCCGCAGAAGAAACTTGCTGCCATACTGAAATAAACAGCCGAGCCGCCAAGACAATTCTCACTGACGCCGTAGGGTGTACTGACCGTGTCAATGCCTATCGAACCGGTTACCAACAATGGCATTTTCCTGCCCCCTTTCCCTTTTAATTATTGATTATTTGTTATTATTATTTCCAAATTTTCTCAGCGTCATGTCTATTCTTGCCAGCGTATTTTCTCTGCCTAACATATCCACCGAATCGAAAATCGGCGGGCTGATTGTAGTTCCGCAGATGGCGACACGCAAAGGCTGAGCTACTTTGCCCAGGCCGACCTGTTTTTCTTCCGCCAGGCCTCGCAGCATATTCTCAATGGCCTCTTCGGTAAACTGCTCCATCGCAGCAAGTTTGTCTCTTACAGTTTGCAGTATAGCAAGACCGTCATTTTTCAACAGAACTTTTTTGACCGCCTTGTCATCATACTCGATTTCGTGGTTGGCCAAGAAGAGAAATCTGCTCTTGCGCTCGATATCAGCCAGGGTTCGGGCGCCTGCGTTAACTTTTATGATTCTTGTGAGGAGCCTGTCGTCCGCAGAAAGTACCACAGATTCAGCCACTCTTAAGTAATCCTTAAAATGCCCAAGCAGCTTTCCCTCATCGGCCGTACGAATGTGCTCGGTGTCGAATGCAATGAGTTTCTTGCGGTCAAATAAACTGTTGGCCTTCGCCAGACGCCCAAGGTCAAACGACTTTATTAAATCTTCGAGCGGCATTATCTCACGGTCATCGCCGGGACTCCAACCTAAAAGGGCAATGAAATTAACCATTGCCTCCGGCAGATAGCCGTTCCTGAAGAAGTCAACAACATTGATTTCCGGCAGTTCAACCCCAATATATTCAGCCATTGCATTAACGCTCGGCATATCCACAGTACTCTTGCCCGCAATAAAGCTGTTCAACTCTTCAATCGTTAGATTGCCCGCCTCGGCAAGCTTTTCCAGCTCGATATCCTCCCCGGCCTTGATTGCTTTTCTCAATACTTTTGGCTGTTCACGCTTGGACAGCTTCCCGCCGCCTTCGCTGACGGTAACGGACATATGGGCGTATTTTGGAAGTTCTTTGCCGGCGAACAGGGCCTGCCATAATGCCTGCTGACCGGGCGTATTCATAAGATGTTCCTGACCGCGGATGATGTGACTGACTTCCATCAAACAGTCATCAACCACACAGGCAAAATTATATGTAGGCAGTCCGTCGCTCTTTTGTATTATGAAGTCACCGAGTTCGCCGCGGCCGAATTTAACTTCCCCGCGCACAATATCTTCTACGGTGATAGCCGTATCAGGCATAGCAAAACGCACAACCACTTCCCTGCCCCGGGCCTTTGCCTTCTTGACATCTTCCTCGTCCGCAAAGACTTCCGGCCTGGGATAGATAAAGTTTTCCTTCTTCGCTATGGCCTTGTCGCGCATCATCTGCAGCTCTTGGGGCGTATCGAAGCAGTAATACGCCTTCTTCTCATCGAGAAGTTTCCTTATGTACCTGTTGTAGATGTCTTTTCGCAGTGATTGCTGATAAGGCCCGTTTGGCCCGCCAACCTCAGGTCCCTCGTCCCACTCGATACCCAGCCATCGTAAATCATCTATTACCTGCTCAGTAGCGGTGGGGGTATTTCTTTTGGTGTCGGTGTCTTCGATGCGCAGTATGAATCTGCCGCCCATTCGCCTGGCAAAAAGCCAGTTGAAAAGGGCGGTCCTGGCTCCGCCGATATGAAGATATCCCGTTGGCGACGGTGCAAAACGCGTTACGACCATTTTCAACCTCAACAATTGCCCAAAACACTCGAAAAAGATAACAATACGCTACAGAGGGTTTATTGTCAAGAACCGGATACCCGCCCGCCCTCGTCAGATTTGCGTCCCCGCCGGGGCTGATTTGACAAACATCCTCTTTTAATGGTTTTCTTGGCATCTCAAACTGAGGCCAAACTGACCGATTAAGGTTTTGAGATTGACAAGCTCTGGTTCATAGGATATTTACCAAAAATTCCTGATATAAAAATTCTTGACATATTCAACGGTTTGCTTTATCCTGCCTTGATTTGATTGTGTAAATGCCGGGAAAAATAGCTGAAAAAGATTTGGAGGTTGTTTTGTGGCCAAAGAATTAGCTCGTGAATTAATTAACGCAGGAGTTCATTTTGGGCATGGGGTTAGTCGCTGGAACCCCAAAATGGCTCCGTTCATTTTTGCAAAACGCGGCAAAATCCATATTATCGATGTGAAAAAAACCCTCAAAGGGATATTAATAGCCAGGAAGATGCTTACGGACATAGTTTCTTCGGGCAAGGACGTTGTTTTTGTCGGTACCAAGCGTCAGGCACAAAAAGCGGTTGAGGCGTCCGCTCGAAAATGCGGGATGCATTTTGTCTCTCAGCGGTGGCTGGGCGGTATGCTGACGAATTTCAGGACGATACGCTCTCGACTGCAAAGATTAGAGCAGTTGGAAGCTATGCAGGAAAACGGAACGCTTCAGAGCGAAAGCAAAAAACAGGCATCAAGACTGAAACGGGAAATGAGAAAGATAAAAAGCAACCTGGAAGGAATCCGGAAAATGACCCGTCTGCCCGGCGCCGTTGTGGTGATTGATGCAAGGAAAGAATATATTGCTTTACATGAGGCAAAAAAACTGGGGATTGCAACGATAGGAGTTCTCGATACGGACTCCGACCCTGACACCGTGGATGTTGCGATACCGGCAAACGATGATTCCATCCGGGCTGTTGACTTAATACTTAATGAGTTGGCCGAGGCGGTTGCAGCGGGCAAAACGATGGTTTCGGTCGGGGCCGAGGATAAACAGCGGCAGAGGCCCAGGCGAACCCGCTCGAGAAGGCCGGCGCTGGCACGAGCCAATGAATCCGAACCTACCGCTGCTGCCACCAGCGAACCTGAGAAGGCAAAAACCGCCGAAAAACCTGCTTCAGCAAAACCGACAAAGACCGAGGCACCCGCTTCGCCGGAGCCGGCTAAGGCTGAAGAGACAGTCTTAACAGAATCGGCAAAAACCGCCGAAAAACCTGCTTCAGCAAAACAGACTTCGCTGGAAAGTGAAAAGCAGCAATCAAGTTAGTCCTGAAGAATAAATTGCCGATTGACCATTTGAAAATTTCAATTGGCAGTTGAATATCAGAAAATTCTACACATACTATGAGATAGGAGTTTTAAGATGGCGGAAATTTCAGCTTCAAAGGTTATGGAACTGCGAAAAATCAGTGGACAGGGAATGATGAACTGCAAAAAAGCCCTCCAGGAATCGAGTGGGGATATTAAGGGGGCGATGGAGATACTGAGAAAAAAGGGACTTGCGACTTTGGCCAAGCGCGCCGGGCGAGTTACTTCTGAAGGTGTTGTTCTTGCCAAGAACTGCCCCGACGGTAATGTAACGGTAATGGTGTCTCTCTGCTGCGAGACTGATTTTGTTGCCAAGAGCGAGGCCTTTCTGGCGGCGGCCGATACCTTGGCTGACTATGCAATACCCTGTCCCCAATTCGAGGGCATAGATAACCTCCTTAAAGTCGAAATTGACGGTAAAAAATTCGACGAGGTGCTCAATGAGCTGATAAGCCAGACCGGTGAAAAAATAGAAATCGGCGATTATCAAAAGTATAGAGTTGCACCGACCGACCCGACCGAGCTTACCTGTAAATACATTCACTTCAATAAAAAGCTGGGTGTAATGGTTATGATTGAGACCAACGACCCTAAGGTAGCAGCGGCAGAAGGACTAAAGCAGGCAGGAACGGAGGTCGCAATGCACATTGCGGCAACAAACCCCCTGGCACTGGATAAGGATGGGATTGACCCTGAGATAATCGAGCAGGAAAAAGTGATTATTGCCGAGCAGGTTAAGAATAAGCCCGAAAATATCATAGACAAAATTATAGAAGGCAAAATGAGAAAGTTCTTTGCGGAGAACTGCCTCCTGCAGCAGCCCTTTGTAAAAGACGACAGCAAAACCGTTGCCGAAGTCATAGCCCAGGCCGGCAAAGAAGCCGCAGGACAGGCAAAAATAAAACAGTTTGTCAGGTTCACCGTCGGATAAAGAGCTGAATATTAACTATTGCTCTGAAGATAAGCTGATGATTATTCGCCGAATACCAATGACTGAATAATGGCAAAGAGCAAATACAATCGGGTGTTGTTGAAACTTTCGGGGCAAAGCTTTTGCAAACCCGGCGGCTTTGGAATTGACGGTGAGCAGCTCAAATCGATAGCCGAGAGGGTAATGCGTATTTGTCAACTCGGGCCGGAAGTGGCTATTGTGGTGGGCGGGGGAAACTTTCTGCGAGGAGAAAGTTTTTCCGAGGTCAGCAAAATACCAAGAAATACCGCTGATTATATGGGGATGCTGGCTACTATCATTAACGCCTGTGCACTCCAGGAGACACTCGAAAAATTGGGCCAGCCCACCAGGGTCTTAAGCGCAATTGAAGTGGCGGCGATTTGTGAGCCGTTTATACGAAGAAGAGCGCTTCGCCACCTTGAGCACAAAAGGGTGGCAATACTGGCCGGCGGAACCGGAAACCCCTTCTTTACAACCGATACCTGTGCGGCACTAAGAGCCGCGGAACTCGATGTGGAGCTTATCGTAAAAGCAACGAAAGTCCACGGCGTTTACAGCGAGGACCCCGAACAAAATCCGGACGCTCAACTATTTGAAAAAATATCCTATAACGACGTGCTAAATAAAAACCTCAGGATTATAGACCACTCGGCCATAAGTCTTTGCAAAGAAAATAATATTCCAATTATTGTTTTGAACATCTTCAAAGAAGGCAACATCACAAAGGCAATTTGCGGGCAGAAGGTCGGCACGTTAATCTGTTAGTTACAGAGGTTGCGAGATGCCTGTTAAAGAAATAGTCGCCGAAAGTAAATCGAAAATGCAAAAGGCGATTGAAGTCCTCGAAAACGACTTAAAATCAGTTCGGACCGGAAGGGCTTCGACCGGACTGGTTGAGAATATAAAGGTTGACTACTATGGGACACCTACCCCTTTGAAGCAGATGGCGACTTTGGCAACACCCCATGCCGATATGATTGTAATTAAGCCCTTCGACCCATCTTCAGCCAGAGAAATAGAAAAGGCAATCAAGAACAGTGATTTGAGTATTGCACCAATTATGGACGGTAAAATGATTCGGCTAAGTATCCCACCACTAAGTGAGGAAAGAAGAAGGCAGCTCGTCGCCCAGGCCAAACAGACCGGCGAACAGACAAAGGTAAGTATTCGCAACATACGAAGAGAGGCGAACAAAAATCTCGAAAAAGAGCAAAAAGACAAAATCATCACCGAAGACGACCTTGAAACCGGCAAAAAACAAATCGACGATATTACTAAGGAAAGCGCCGACAAAGTCGACGCAGTAATCAAAAGTAAATCCGACGAGATATTGCTTGACTGATTTGGACCGAATCAATATTGTTTTATGCCGCGGTATAACCCTTGGCAGAGCTGGAAGGAAATATTTAGAATTTCAACTTTTTTGGGGGACAAAAGTATGAAAGCCGAAAAAAACTCCAAAAAAACCCCGCAAAGAAAAACAAAAAAGCGAATCCTCAAACTGCTGTTGGTACTTCTGGTTGTCTTGATTTTATTGGTGGTTTTTGCTGTGCCTGCATTTGTATCGAGCGAAAGTGGGCACAAATTAATACTGACTAAAATCAACAGTTCCCTGGACGGCCAAACCGATTTTGCCGGTTTTTTAATGAGCTGGTTCGAAGGCATCAAGGTTACGGACTTTAGCTTTATCGACAGTGCCGGCCAAACGTCAGTCTCGGTAAAGCAGATTACCACAAAACCCCACTACGTCTCTATTCTTACGGGCAGTTTGTCCTTCGGCAAAACAATCATCGAGGAGCCGAAAGTTCAGATAAATCTTAATGCTAAGCGGTTGTTAAAAAGCAAAGACTTTCAAAAGGAGCGGCCGGCCGGCAAAAAAGTCTCTTTTCCGATTAAAAAAATCGACCTTGTTATCAACGACGGCAATCTGAAAGTAACAGATTCAAAGACCGGCAGCGTTGAGCTTTCACAGATAAACTCCAGACTGAATTTACGCCCGCCGGGTAAGCAAACAGATTTCAATATAGATATGGCCGTGGTTGATAAAGCAAAAGAGTCGAAGATTCATACAGAAGGCAGCATTAGGCCCGGCAAAACAAAGACCGGCTGGGCTCTGAAAGGAACAAGCGGAGAATTGACTGTTGAGCTCGACGATTTGGACATTGGCTCTCTGTCGCCGTTTTTTGCATTAGCTGGAATTGAGGTTGATGCCAGAGGCAGTATATCAGCCAACATAAAAAGCGAAATTAAAGACGGCCGAATTGAAAACGCAACCGGAACCATTCTGGCCGAAAACCTGGATATTACAGGGCCCGCATTAAATGGTGACCGATTACAGACCGGACAATTGGATATTAATGTAAAGCTGGCCCGCAAGAGGGAAATGATAAATGTTGAAAATTTTGACATCCGCACCGACTGGCTTTCGGCACAAGCAAGCGGCACTGTCCCGACAACATTCGATTCGTTCACCGAATTTCTAAAGTCGGACTCAAAATTAAAAGCCGGCTTTGATTTAGATATCGCCGAAATCTTTTCCCAATTGCCTCATACCTTTGGCGTCAAAGAGAATATGCAGGTAACTTCCGGTCGGCTGACAGGTGACATTGAGACATTGACCGAAAGAGGAAAAAGAAAAATAACAGCCAGGGCAAATCTTGACCGATTGGCGGGACTGGTAAGCGCAAAGCAAATTGCTCTTTCTCAGCCGATTAATGCCGCAGTTGAAATATCCTCTGAGAATGGCAAAATAAATTTCGATAATCTGGATGTCTCAGCCGCATTTGCAAAAGTCAATGCCGAAGGCAGCGCCGAAAAGATTAGATATGACGGACAGCTTGATTTAGCAAAGCTTCAATCGGAACTGGGACAGTTCATAGACATCGGCCGATACAAAATAGCAGGCCAGGTTTTAAGCAACGGGGAAGTATCGATTACCACCGACAAAATCACCGCGGCCGGCTCGTCCGTGGTGAAAAATCTTAACATAACTTCGCCCGAAGGTTTGGTTGCCTCGGAACCCTTGGCTGATATCGCTTTTGTTGCTCAAACGGACAAGAAGACGGTAAATATCAATTCAATACAGGCAAAAGCAGCCCTTGGTCGTATGAGCGTAAAAAATGCGGTTCTGCCATTGAACGAAGATGCGAAAAAGTCAATGAAGCTGGCAGTTTCGGCTGATGATATTGACCTTGAGAAGCTCAGACCGTTTGTGGTGATGTTCGCATCTTTTCCAAAAGAAATGCAACTGGCGGGGATTGCCCAATCAGATTTCTCTATCAGTCCTGAAAAGGACGGCTACCGTATCAAAACCGATGCGACAAAAATCAAAAATCTTAAACTAATGTATCCGGGCAGGGAGCCTTTTGACCAGAATTCTGTATCGGTTATTTTTGATGGGCTGGTCAATCCGGCAGAACAAACTGTTAATATCATAAAGTTCGAGTTGATAAGTCCGCAAATAAAGATTTACAAGGGCCAATTAAAGAAAACCATCGACAGCGGCAAAACAAAATTAGAAGGA
>CAYXPG010000019.1:14827-17749 GCA_964467205.1 uncultured Pirellulales bacterium
ACTGCTTAAGACCCCCCAGCCGATTCATATCGTAAAGAACATTCAAATCAACGACGAGATGACAAGAAAACTTTTGATGTATGTTAACCCGATTTTCGCCAACGCCGTGAACGTCAGAGGCGTTGCAAATTTCAACTGTGAACGGCTTGCAATACCACTGGCAGCAGGGAAAAGAAATAACATTGAAGTTGCCGGAACAATTTCAATGAGTCAAATACAACTGGAGGCCTCGGATTTGCTCGGCCAGCTCTTTTCATTATTAGGAACGAGTATGCGCGGGCAGGATATTGTTATACACCCGACAAGATTCATTTTGCAAAACGAGCGTCTTCATTATGAGAATATGCAAATCGATATCGGCCGGACTCCGGTTAACTTCAAAGGCACTATCGGACTGGATAAGAGTCTGGATATGATGGTAATTCTCCCCTTTACCCTAAAGGGCACAACGGCAAGGGTCGATAAAGAAACCATCGGCAGCAGAATATCACTGCCGCTGAAAGGAACTATTGATAAGCCCGAACTTGATTTGGGCAGGCTCCTCGAGGAACAATTAAAACAGGAACTGCAAAAGCAGTTGGAAAAGGGCCTCAAAGATTTGTTTAAATAACCGTTCCTGGACGATGTTGTAATTGAAAGGAAATTGCAATGCTTAAAAAGCTTTTGTCCACGCCAACGGCCCAGCTTGGCAGGGCAAGCCGGCTTGTGGTTTTTCAGATTAAACTATGGACTCACTGTGCCAGACTCTTAAGGAAAAACCGTGCGGGCCAGCAGGCCGCCGCTCTTTCATATCATACCCTCTTCGGCCTGGTCCCTCTGGCTATTGTTATGTTGATGATATTTCAGTTGTTTCCGACTTATAGTGATATCGGGGACAAAATAAAGTATTTTGTTTATGACCAGGCGAACCTTTCAAAGTTTAAAAGTCCCGCTCCGAGTACTGAGGACCCCGAGAATACCGTAGCACTGACAGACCATCTTGATGAGCTGGTGGCCTGGTTTTTCAGGGGCGCATACATAGGCTCGGTTACACTAATCAGCTTTGTGTTTGTTATCTGGGCTGCGCTGGCATTATTGTCAACGATAGAGAAGGCGTTTAACAATATCTGGCACGTGGCAAGAGGCAGGGGTTTTTTGCATCGAATGATTAATTACTGGGCGCTTTTGACACTCGGGCCGCTGCTGATTGCTGCCGGAATCTATATCACTACACAGTACTCGGCCTTTGTGCAGATACAAAAAACCGTTTTATCAAATATCGCACCGGTTGTTTTGTCTTATATTGTAGCTATAGTTGCTTTTTTCCTGCTTTACTTTGTTCTGCCAAACACGAAGGTACAGGCCAGGTCGGCTATTTGGGGAGCGGTGGTGGCTGCTTTGGTTTGGATAGTTGCAAAAAATGTCTTTGGATACTGTGTAACTGAATTCAAGTTGTACAATACAGTTTACGGCGTCCTGGCACTAATTCCCATAACCGTATTGTGGATTTACATTTCCTGGCTTATTGTTCTGTTCGGCCTGCAGTTGACATTTACCACTCAGCACTTAAAGAGTCTTGACGCCGCTGAGATTGCCGCTGCCGAAAGGACGGAAGAATGCTTCATCGCCAATGACCTTACCGTAATTAATATCGTAAGAGAAATTGCAGATGCCTTCGAACAAAACAATGCTCCGATTGGAGCCGAAGTTATCTGCACCAAACTCGACATACCTGCTGAATTCGGTAATAAGGTGCTCGACTATCTCGTCGGCAGCGGCCTGATAGCAAAGACCTCCGAACCAAAACTCGGCTTCGTCCCGGCACAGGACCCGGCGAATATAAAGCTCTCTGACATCGCCGAAGCCGTCGCCGCCGCCAGCTTTGCTCAGTCCAGAGGACTTGAGCAGATAGCTCAGTCGCAGCGAAGCGCTTTGACCCGGTACAATCTAAAGCAAATCCTCACCGATTCCCAAAACCCAATAACGGGCACCTCTGAAAGTGAGGAAAGCTGATTCTGATATATTGAGCGTATCAGGTTAGCCAATGTGCTAAGGCCCTGGAGATGAAATACAGACCGAAAAAAAGCAGGGCAAGCGAACAGACCAACAAAACAATACGCTGACTTCGCGGGCCAAGTAACGCCGAGCCCTTAAAACTTGCCCATGACAAGACCTGCAGCCATACCAAATCGCACAGCCAGTGAATAACGGCAAACATTGCAAAAGCCCAGATTCCTAACTGTGTTGCCTCGGTGGCAAGAGCTAATCCCACGCTTGCCCACCAGAGCAGAAAGTATGGATTGCCAACGGAAAGTAAAATGCCGGTAAGGACAGGGCCGGTTTTATAACTTTTTTCGGGTGTGTAATCGGTTTTACGAATGTCACGCAACATTTGGATTGCCATAAAAAGCAGGAATGCCCCGCCGGCCAGGCCGATGACAATCTGGGTCTTGGCGGACTTTAGTAATTTGTCCATTCCCAGGACAATTAAAATCATCAGCGGAAATTCGACAATGCCGTGGCCGACGGCGATAAGTGAACCGGCAAAACGCTGCCGCTGTCCTTTGGCAATGGCTGCAGCGGTTACCGGCCCCGGCGCCATCACGCCGGAGAGCGATACAATTATCACCTTAAAAAGAAAAAAAAGTAAGCTCAGCACAAAGTTGCTCCTTTTTTATTCGCCGATGATTTTTACCAGTACTCTTTTCTTTCTCTTTCCGTCGAATTCACCGTAGAATATCTGCTCCCACGGCCCGAAATCGAGCGCACCATCGCTAACTGCCACGACTACTTCCCTGCCCATTACCGTCCGCTTCAAGTGGGCGTCGGCGTTGTCTTCATAGCCGTTATGGCGGTACTGCGAATATGGTTTTTCCGGTGCTAATTTTTCCAGCCAGACCTCGAAATCATTATGCAGGCCGGATTCATCGTCGTTGATAAAGA
>CAYXPG010000020.1:0-10658 GCA_964467205.1 uncultured Pirellulales bacterium
GAATCGAATCGGCATCGATGCTGACGCCCTTCCAGGAAAAATCCACCTTGTTAAGACCCTTCTGCAGCGTAAGCACACGCTCTTCCTCAATCAATGTAAACTGGGGATGGTCCAATCGAATCACCGTCGCAGCCCGCTCGGGTAAAGCCACCAGTTTAATCCTCGCCTGTGCGATTGTACTGCCGATAAGCAGCAATACAATTGCTGTTAGTGCTTTTCTTTTGACGTTCATAATTAAATCTCCTTAAAAATAATTGACACAATTTCACTTTCTTATTTGCCCTGTTTAGCGGGGTTGGAAACCCTGCCCATAAACAGTATGCTGCCGGAACTGTTATCTTTAATCATAAATATAAAGGGATGGTCGGCGCGAAATACCGGCGGCGGAGTCGGTACGGCTGTAAGTCTCATTACAACAGCGGTGGCTGCAGCCGCCTCTGTACCTTCCTCATTTACCTCAACAAACGCCTTATGAATCACTGCTGATATGAAAAGGTCTCTCTTGCCGTTCATCCCGGAAAAATCAGCCGCTCCTGAAAAAGCGTCCGGCATACCCATAGCAGCAAGCATCTCGGCCATACTAAATTGCGAAGTCATTTTGAACTTCGGCAGATAAACCATAACTTCCCGCTTGTGCAGTCTCTTTGTCCATTCGGCCAGCCTTTCCGGCGTAAGCGAGCTTTCCAGCTCCGCCAGGCCGTCAACTTCTTCAGGTAAAAATACGAACATACTCAACTCCCGGCCTTTATAAGGCAGTTCAAGAATCTGCAACTTCTCTTTTTGAGCGTATTTAAATTCCTCCTTTTGTTCCATCATCGCTGCTTCTTCGCTTCTTTTTTTACTGATATGAAAAGGAGCGGGCTTTGTATTCTTTTCCTCGAATTTACTTGCCCAGTCGCCCTTAAAGTAAATAGCATTTGTCAAGACCAGCCGGGTAAGGGCGCCAAGAACGCCGGGTTTGATAAGCTCCTTGATTTTGTCTTTTGTTTTTTCCTCCACCCAGGCATTTATGGTTTTGCGTACTTTTTCTGTCTGTTTGACAAAGTCAACTTCCTTAAGGGCCGCCCCGTAGTTTTCCTCCGTCAATTCCAGAAACGGCTTTAGAAAGCCATATCCCTTCTGTCCCCAGAGCGCGTTGGCAACGCTAAGCTCGTAGTTGCCTTTTTTGCCGGCTGCATTCAGCTGCTTTTCCAGTGTCCCGAACGCCGGATGCAATCGCCCCTGCCCCATAGTAAAATGCAGAACATCAGCCATTTGCTTTTCTGTCTCGCCCCCTGCGCCGGCATACGTCATAGCCAGCGCCGTCGATATACTGTAAGGCGAGAAAAACAGGTTACCATCCGCCTTTTTAACTTCCGGCTCGTCCTTAAGCTTTGCATACAGGTCAAGGGCAAAGCCGCTATTGCCCACAACAACAGTATTGACATCTTCCTCGGGGAGCCATTCTTTGCCCTCTGCCTTTACCGCTGACAGTGAGCCAGTCAATATCCCCAACATAATCACAGTAAATGCAAAATACCGTTTCATAATATTATACTCCTGTTATTGATTAACTTGCTCTTGCCGTGTGCCGTGATAGGTCGTAACCGTATATGTAAATTCCCGCTTCGTCCGCGGGGCGATTTTTGCCTTAAAGCGTGCGTGCGCGGCATCGTGCTTTTCGTAAGATACACCTTCGCCGTCATAATGCAACGCCCAATATGCAGTGTCGAAACCGCGGGTGATTTCAACATCAACCGCCAACCGGCGGGTGTTGGTAATTTTCATTTTCCAGCTTCGTATTTCATCCCAGCCGGCAATGTTGCCTTTGGTGTCGTAGAGGTAATTGTCCGTTTTGAAATCCATCAGTATCGGCTCGACACTGACCAGCCGGGCCGGGCCAAGATTTAACTCAACCTCCTCATCAACTGGAATATACTTAATATTCGCCCCGCCAACGTATGACAGATACCCCTGCTCATCGGCCTGGCTGTAAATCTTCATATTGCCGTTTGGTATCGGTGTCTCGCCCAGATTGTGAGCCTCATCGTTAGCAAATGAAATGAACCTTATTGCCTGTTTTCCCCAGCGCTGCTCATCATATTTATATAAACTGTTGACATCAATATCTCCGGCTTCAAACGACATCAGCCGTTTGCCCCACTTATCGGCAATAGTCTCCGTCCCCTCAATCGTATAAAGGAAATATTCACTAAGCCCTTCTTTTTTTATCTCCTTGCGGGTAAGTTCGCTGGCCTCTTTGTACAACACTCCTGCTACTGCTGCCCTACCGTTCAATAAGTCCGCTCTTTTACCATGTTTTCTGTCGCTATAATCAAAAAAGTAGCGTGTTTCTACTCCCGGCCTATTGTAAGGATATTGGCGTTTAGCCAGTTGAGCAATCTCATCGAGCAAATGTACTTTGCCGACTATCAGGCGGGTCTGTGCATTTTCGTAATCTTCGCCGCTGTTATTTGCAACGCGGACATAGCCGGAAAGGTTCATCTTTTTTTCATTTTTGCTGAGTGTTCCCATATAAAACGCCCGCCAGCCCAATCCGCTCGTAAAATATGTGACTTCGAACGGCACCCTGCCTTCGGTCTCTGAGCGGATAAGCCATCGGCCAAGCTCTCTCAGCCTCGCCGGGAACACCAACTGCTGAATGTCAATTTTGTCTTTCTGCTCTAACGGCTCCAAACTCAGCGAAGTCGGGTCAATCAGTGTATTTGCCCACATAAACTGAAGCCAGTTCCAGCCCTTTTTCAGTGTCAAATTCCGCCTCTCCCGCACTAAAGTCAAATCAGCGGAATTGTAAATAGTAATCTGCACATTGTCCCGCCTCGGCAGTGTTACCAGTTCAATAGCGCTGGCCGGTGCAAAAGGCGGCTCCTCCGATATTATCTCTTTAGCAAACCCGGCTACCGCTTTGTCCCTTCTGCGCAGCCCTATCTCATTCCTGTGCAAGTAGGAATCCAGTTTTTTTACAGTTATCTTTTCACTGGCTGATGGTGCCGAAGCCGGTTTCATAGCAACTATTGCCCCATCCAGGTCTTTGGCTGGAGCAGTCTCTGCTTCTATCCCAAGCTTCATTTTCTCTGCCGGCCCACTCAAATCTTTCGCAACTTTTTTACTCTGTATCCGGTCCCCACCCCAAGGCACCAGCAGCAGCAATCCTATCACCAGCACAGCCGCAGCAGCGCCAATCCACGCCGGCCTTCTAAAGGAAATGAATCTTGTCGGCACCGGTTTTTCGACCTGGGCCATCACCTTCTTAATCAAATCATCAGAAACCTCGGCCTC
This sequence comes from uncultured Pirellulales bacterium, assembly GCA_964467205.1. Taxonomy (GTDB): domain Bacteria; phylum Planctomycetota; class Phycisphaerae; order Sedimentisphaerales; family Anaerobacaceae; genus CAYXPG01. The sequence continues at coordinate 3,280 of CAYXPG010000020.1, forward strand.
ATCACGCAACAAATTCAGCGCAGCGAACTTTTTCTCTAATTTCTCGGCGTACTGCCGGCACTTACTACAGCTTTGAAGGTGTTCAGCGGTTTCCTTCATCCGACTCTCTGAAGCCAGCTTGAAGAGGTATTCGATAAGTGCTCGTTCGGTAAGATGATGTTTCATTTTATTTCTCCGCCAGAGTCAGGTAATTTCCGGGCCAGTGTTTTAAGTGCTCTGTACATCTGCGTTTTCACCGTGCCGACAGAACAGCCCAGAACTTCCGCCACTTCCCTGTAGCTAAGCTGCTGATAATACGCTAAGGCAAGTGTTGCCCTCTGTCTTGCCGGCAGCATCCCAACAGCCTGCCGGACCTTTTCGGCCAGTTCAGTTTTTATGGCTTCTGTTGAAGGATTGCAGCTACTATCCGCTACAGCAACCCCGCTCAAGCCTCCACAATTGCCATCATTACAATCGAATTTCTGCTCCAGCGATACAACCGGCAGCCGCTTTTGCCTGCGCAAACCATCCAAAGCCACATTTGTTGCTATCCTAAACAGCCAGCTCTCAAACCTACTGCCTCTGAAAGTGTGGGCTTTTTCATGAACTCGTTTGAAAGTTTCCTGAAAAAAATCTTCTGCCTGTTCTCGATTGCCGCTCATTTTAATCAAATATCCTAACACAACGGCCCCATACCGGCATAGAAGCTGTGGAAATGCTTCTGGGTCACCCCGTCGATGGGCGTCTATTAAACTTCTACCAGTATTCAGCATTGAGGCCACATTCTCCATTTATTACTATAGACTCCCATCGTAGCCCAGTGGTTGACAAAGAACAAAAAAAATTTGCAAAAACTGCAAACCACAGGCTAAAATTAAAGAAAAAACCGGAAATTACCAAGCCAGAGAGTGATTCCCCTAAATACCTATTAAAATAATAGGGTTTGCCTACGGCCCAATAAACACGATTAACACCGATAATTCACACAAATTAGGAAAAATTTGCCTTGTTCCGATAATTTTTTTATTTTTTTACTTGACTTTAGTTCAACAGCCTGCTAATATAATTTTAGATACCTAAGGTTGTTAAACGATTTGAAAGGAGAAGGATGAATTAAGAGAAGAATAGGAGAGAGATATGATGAAAAAGTTTTTAGTTTTAGTGGTTGTTTTGGCTCTTTCCTCGTCGGCGATGGCAGGGCTTGTGGAACTGAAGATAGCTGGACCTCAGACGGAGTATTATCCCAGTGAGACTATCACTATCCAGGTTTATGCGACAGAGTTTTCCACCGATTTTCCCAGCGACAGCATAGGCTTTATGGATATTGCCTCGATGGCGTCCGACGTTGATGCTATAGCGTCGAACCCATCGTTGAATGCCGCCCTGGCAAATGGTACAATCCCTGACTCAACTAGTCCAGGCGATGTTTTAAATGAGGAAGGGACTTTGATTCAGGATATTCGCGGCTACATAGAGCAGGGCGATTTAGTGGGTGTAGTTTTTACAGAAGGCGCCGCAGTTCTTTATGAGTTCGAACTACACATTCCTGACGCACCGTACTCGACCATAATCACAATTACGATGAATGGTCTGGATCTCTACAACCTTGGATATAATGACCCTGGATATACTGCAACAGACACGTTGGAAATCCACGTAATACCTGAGCCGATGACCATTGCGTTACTCGGCCTGGGTGGACTCTTCCTGCGTCGTCGCAGGTAAGACCAAGACAACAGACAATTAGTTAAAAAAGAGGCAGGTCGTAAGACCTGCCTCTTTTTCGTTTAAACGTCCAAAATAAACAGTCAGCCATACTTGTTCCAATGAACAGAGATGCTCAATTTGCGCCTTAACGGTCTTTGGCAACCAATCCAATTGACCGGAAAAGCCCTGGGGAATTGCCCAATAATTTCCTTGACTTTGGTGTTAATATCAGTCACTCCGGATAAGTGGCCCGGATAGTTGAGAAAATTTAAAGAATATTGAAGATACCTGGACATAAGGGGTTGGCAATTATCTGCGATGAAAATCAGTGGAATTATTTGTAGAAAAAAAACCTTGTTTTTAGAACAAATATCTGCATAATACTGAAATAGCAGGTTTCGATTTTGGCTGAAAGTGTTTACCAAAGGAAGATAAGGAAATAGACATATAGCAGATTCGAATAGACTGTGGTATCTTTGCCGGATGTTGGTTACTCTGGGGTCTCAGAGAAGCAATGCTTGTGCTGGTTAAATTCAGGATTCGAGGCAATTTGAGGTTTCTTTCGCATATCGAAACCGTTAAGGTTTTTCAAAGGGCCTGCGCAAGAGCAGGGGTAAAGGTGCAGCACAGTCAGGGCTTTAATCCGCGTCCCAAACTATCACTGCCTTTGCCCAGAAGTGTAGGGGTAGAGTCGGATGATGATTTATTGTCTCTTCGAGTAGAAAGCCCGGTTCCACAAACGCGAAGTAATGCGTTTGGAGGCCCCAGCTCGGACAGGGGCGGTAGTCAATCGGGAAGTTTCGATGCCGAAGCTTTCAAGGCCGAACTGTCGGGCCGACTGCCTGATGGGTTGGAGCTGCTCGCAGTTGATATCTCGGAAACTAAGACACCGCCTCAACCGAAAGGCGCTGCTTATGTGCTGGCGGTCAGACCTGAATATCTTAATGATAACTTAAAGGCTAATATTGAGCGCTTGCTGGAAAGTAAAAAGCTTAATCTCCAGCGGCGAATAGATGCAAAGGGCAATACCCGCGATTTGGATGTCAGGGGTTTTTTAAAATCGATAGAACTTTGTAATCAAAACATTGTGGTTGAATGTAAAATCTCTTCAGCCGGCTCGATACGCGTTGATGAGATTTTGAAGTTACTCCAATTGGATGTGGATAAGTTAACGGCACCTGTCAGGCGTACTGATGTGCAATGGCAGTAGTGTAAATTGACAAGGGAATAAGTTGCAGTTTACCTGTGAACTTTTGCACTTATGCTCTTGTGAACTTTATTGAGGATAAACCAATGGCAAGAGAGATGCTGATAAATGTGGCAGAAAGTGAAGAATGCAGGGTAGTGGTGGTGGAAGATGGTTCACTCGAGGAACTGTATGTGGAAAGGGCGAGTCTGGACAACTATGTCGGCAATATTTACAAAGGCAGGGTGGTGAATGTCGAGTCCGGCATACAGGCGGCATTTATAGACTTTGGTTTAAGCAAGAACGGTTTTCTCCACGTCAGCGACCTTCATCCCCGGTATTTTTCTATGACCGGCCGCAGCGACACCGAGAAAATCGGGCGGAGAAAGGCGCTTAAAGAACGGCTGCCTATCCAGAAGTGTCTTCATAAGGGCGATGAAGTTGTCGTACAGGTAACCAAAGAAGGCATAAAGACCAAGGGGCCTACGCTGACCACATATCTTTCACTGCCGGGAAAGTATTTGGTTATGATGCCCTGGATGCGAAGGCAGGGCGTCTCGCACAAAATTGAAGATGTTGATGAGCGAAGAAGACTCAGGCAGATTCTTGATGAAAGTGAACCGCCGAGAGGGATGGGGTTTATTATCAGAACAGCCGGCCAGGGATGCTCAAAAAAAGATATTCAAAATGACCTCAGATATCTTGGACGATTATGGAAAGCTATTGAAAAGCGTATGGAAAAGGATAAAGCTCCCAGTGATATTTATCAGGAATCGAGTCTGGTCATTCGAACCTTGAGGGACGTTTTTAACAGCAAGATAAGCAAAATAATCTGTGATTCGGAAAGTGTGGTTCGCAAAATTAGGGATTTCCTTTCGCAGGCATACCCACGTTTCAAACGAAGGGTCGTGTATTATGATGGTAAAGTCCCTTTATTTCACAAATATAAGATTGAGGATGAAATTGCCAAAGTTCAATCCCGCACGGTAGAGCTTAAAGGCGGCGGTTCAATCGTAATAGAACAGACAGAAGCATTGGTTTCTATTGATGTTAACAGCGGACGGTACCGAAAAAAGAAAAGTGCGGAAGAGACCGCTTACAAAATTAACTTGGAGGCGGCTGCTGAAATCGCACGCCAGCTCAGACTCCGGGACCTTGGCGGATTGATAGTCTGTGATTTTATTGATATGCGCAGCGACAAACACCGCAGAGATGTCGAAAAAGCTTTTCGTGCTGCGGCCAAAACCGACCGTGCTCGGTCCAAGATATTGAGGATAAGCAGATTCGGCGTCGTCGAGATGACCCGCCAGAGAATGCGCCCTTCCCTGCAGTCAAGCACGTATCTGGCTTGTCCGTATTGTGCCGGTTCAGGTTATATTAAAAGCCATGAGTCATTAGCTGTTGAGATTGTCAGATTATTAAATCTCTCGGCGGCAAAAGAGCAAATCAAGCGAATTGAACTGCTTGTTTCCCCGGAAGTGGCTGACTATCTACAGAACGAAAAGAGAAATGTAATTACACATTTGGAGCAGGTCAGCGAAAAACGCGTGTTCATTCATTCTACTCCGAATTATACCGGAGAAAAACACAGCCTGGTTTGTTACAACGAGCGCGGCAGTGTAGTAAAGTTATAGTCTAAAAGCCGCCCGGCAGGGAGGAACATCCAGCCCGGTTCCGATTTTATGATTTATCGCAGCTACCGCGCTAAGCATATTTACGCTTGACGTGGCCCATCGCTTGGTTAATACTATTAACAACTGTTTTTAGTATAAAGATTAAGGGGTTAAAAGAAGATGGAATTTGACCTTGACTATGCACGCAGAGTAATAGAAAGCGAAGCTGAAGCGGTAAAGTCTGTGATGCCGATTGTAGATGAGTCGTTCGCCAAAGCTGCAGAGATGATGTGTAACTGTACAGGCTCGGTAATAGTCAGCGGCATTGGTAAAGCAGGAATCATCGGGCGCAAAATAAGCGCAACTTTGGCATCCACCGGCACGCCAAGCCATTTTCTTCATCCGGCAGAGGCCGTCCACGGAGACCTGGGCAGACTGCGCAAAAATGACATAGTGATTGTTCTAAGCCACGGAGGCGAGACGGATGAGATTACCCGCCTGATTAACCTCGTCAAGCAACTTCAGATTAAGCTCATAGCTGTCACAGGCGATATAAATTCGACTCTGGGTAAGCACAGTGACGTGGTTTTATGTATGGGCGAAATGGCTGAAGCATGTCCGCTCGGTGTCGCACCGAGTGTTTCTACCACTTGTATGCTGGCTATCGGTGATTCACTTGCCCTTACTATTATGAAGGCGCGTAATTTCAGTGTTGAAGATTACGTCAGATACCATCCAGGCGGTTCACTCGGCTCAAAATTAATGACCGTTGAGCAGTCAATGATGTTCAAACCAGGCGAAAAACTGCCCATTGCCCGGACCACCGATACCGTAAAACAAATGCTTCAAAAAACCAGCGACGTAAAACGCCACGGGGCCGTGATGGTTGTTGATAAAGATGGAAAATTAACTGGTATTGTTACCGATGCGGACCTTCGACGCCTCATCACAAAAGAAGGACAGCTTGCTTTTGGCCTCAAGACAGGTGATATTATGACTGCAAATTGCAAAAGAATAAGGGTCGATGCCCTTGCCGCTGAGGCAACAGCTATTTTCCATAAATTCAGAATCGATGAGCTGCCGGTTGTTGACGCCGACGATAAGCCCGTCGGCTTGATTGATGTACAGGATATTGTAACAATAAAAGTTGTCGGCTGAACCGGCTGGAGGTTTTGCTGCACCGTACAGGAGACCTGCGGCTCAGGGTTAAAAATGAGGTTCGAAGCAGATGGCAGAGAAGTCGAATACAAATCTTGCAGACATAAAATTACTGGTGCTGGATGTCGATGGTGTTTTGACGGATGGGACTGTAATAATCAACACGGACGGCAGTGAAAGTAAAGGTTTCAACGTATTCGATGGTCATGGAATTCGAATGTGGAAAAGGGCAGGACTTAAAGTTGCTTTTTTGAGCGGCAGACTGTCGCAGCCCACAAAACTTCGGGCCCAGCAGCTCGGGGTTGATTATTGTATTCAGGATTGCCGTGATAAACTATCGGCGCTTAAGAAACTTCTTGAAGAGCTTGGTATCGGCGCCGAGGAAACTGCTTTCGTCGGCGATGATTTGATGGACTTGCGGGCAATAAGATATGTGGGCTTTGGGGCGGCTGTTGCCAATGCGGTTGATGAAATTAAACAATATGCTGATTATGTAACCAACCGGCCCGGAGGCAAAGGTGCGGCGCGGGAAGTGATAGAATATATCCTGAAAAATAACGGAAAATGGCAGGAACTTGTCAAAAAATATATGCCTTGAAACCGTAATTAAGGGTTCTTAATATGGCTCTTAAATCGAGAAAAATTTGTGTTGGGCTTATTTCCCTGCTGGCAGTGCTTCTAATTTATCTGCTCGTAAACCGGCTGTATGAAACTCCTGAGATTAAAATTGAAAAGGCAGATGAGTTGGCGGATATCACAGGGAAATTCGACAGTAATGTCGGCAGGGTAGGCGACCTTGGAGTCGGTAAAGTCGAGCTTGCCGTATTCAAAGATACGAACAGAGAATTCGGGTTCGAAAAACTTCTTCACAAGGAGGGTAGTGAATGGGATCTCGAAAAGCCGTTTATGATTTTTTACCGTCCCAAATTCAAATGTTTCATTAATGCCGCTCGTGGAAAGGTTCAGGTCGAAACCTCTGACGGCAAAACCACCCCGAAAGATGTGACACTCAGCGAAAATGTAGTTATCCATATTGTGCCTGTGCCGCCCAGCAGCGTCAAAGAAACTTTTATTTACCTTGACAGCCTTGTTTTCATCAGTGACAGGTCACAAATTTCAACCACAGGCCCGGTCAAACTCGTCTCGGAAGATGCTCAAATGCTCGGCAAAGGGATGGAGCTTATCTATAATAATCAGGCCTATCGACTCGAATACCTCAAGATATTTCATCTGGACAGTTTACTTCTGAGAACTTCAGGCCCGTCTTTTCTTCCACCGCCCCGGACAGACTCCGACAGTCACATAGATACCGCTGCTCGCGTCGAAACACCGTCACCGGACTTGCCGGTTGCCTTCGATGATTCTCAAAAAGCTGAACTCTCACCAAAATCCGCTCAACCTGCAAAACAAACCGCCGGGCAGAGCGATGTTCAGTATTACAGTTGTTTATTCAGAAAAAATGTTCTTGTAAACGGCCCGGAGTACCTGATTTTCGCTGATGAACTTACCATCAACAATATCAGCGATAAAACCAATGAAACTAAAACCGTCAGCACCGACAAGAGGGGCCCCGGTACAGCCCCGGCCCCGGACACAACTACGCACTTAGACCCGGGCCCTGCCCAACACAAGACAACACCGGCAAAACCACAAGAGCCAACAGAAAATCTGCCCGAACAGCCTGTCGATATTATTGTAACCTGTGATGATGGTATTATTGTTACACCGATGGACAA
>CAYXPG010000020.1:10758-17248 GCA_964467205.1 uncultured Pirellulales bacterium
GCTGCCGAACTGGATGCCGTCTCAACCGTAACCAGCGGCAGGGGGCTTGAAAATTTCGGCGACCCTAACGGCCGGGCCACTCTCGCTGCCCGACGAATTGACTATTGCTCAATCTCCGAAGAGGTTCTCCTCCAGGGCGATTGTCTCGGCACAATCCGTGAAACAGACAAAAACATCAAAGCCGAGCGCAGACTTTCGGCACAGAAAATCTTTGTAAAATTATCCAAAGACGATAAACAAACCGCCTCCCCGGCACCGGGCATTGAACATGTAACTGCCAGAGGCGGGGTCGTTCAGCTTGATACTTCAAAATATGCAGGTGAGAAACTGCTCGGCTTTACCAAGCTGAAATGTTTTCAGTTTGACTTTGACTCGAATGAGCAGGCCTTTTCCGCAGCCGGACCAGGCGCAATAGCAGTTGATAATTCCAGAATCACCGACTCAAAACCAAAGGCAAACAAATTCAGTCTGCAAAAAAGGTGCGTCACGGTAGTGCGAAACTTTGATACTTTGAATTATTTCCTCCAGGAAAATCGGGTTATTGCTGATGCGGGAAACGAGCAAATTCTCATTGATTATTTTCCTGTCGAACAGGGCCGGTACGGCCAACAAATCACAGCCACCGCAAGTCACATAGAGGCCCTTCTTTACGAGACCGCTGAGGGCAAAAACGAGCTTTCAACCCTTAGGGCTTCAGGAGGAATCAGTTACGCAGAAAAGGGTATTGACTTTGAAGGCGATAAATTGTTTTACGATGCAAACAAGTCTTTAATCACGGCCTGGAGTGACGGCTCTCAACCTTGTTTCTTAAATGGCGTTCCTGTTGATGGGATTAAGTATAACCTAAAGACAGGAAGGGCCGCTGAAGCCCAAATAGTTGGTCCCGGCTCGCCTGGTCTATGGAAGGTGAAATGACTCGGCAGGAGAATAAATTGTTTCTGTAATGACCGGCCTTTATCTTGTAACACCGTCCCTTCAGCAATCAAATGCAAAGCTTCTGCAAATCGCTTACATCCAGTTCATTTAAGTGCGCTACGATTTTTTCAGCAAGTTTCAGCTCTTCAGCATCGTAGGAGTTTGTAACTGCAACAGTGTGCATTCCCGCCGCCCTGGCCGCTTTGAGACCCCAGTACGAATCTTCTATCACAATGCAATGCTCGGCCAATATGGGTTCAGAACTTTTTTTGTTGAGTTTTTGCAGGGCCAGCAAAAAACCCTCCGGATCCGGTTTGCCTGTTCTTACCTGCTCAGCCGATACTATCACATCAAAGAATCTCTGCAGACCGGCCTCTTCCAGTATCAGCATAATCTCTGTAAGAAGTGACCCTGAATATATCGCCATTGTAATATTGTTTTGCTTGAGCTTCTGCAGGAAATCCCGCACCCAGGGGATTAACCTGCCTTCGGTTCTTGCAAGTTTTTCGAAGTCCTCGTTTTTTTGCTTTATGAGATTTTCAATTTCCTCGTCATCGAGGTTGAGTTTGCCTTCGCTGCGGAACTGCCTGAAGCAGTCAAGGTCGCTTGAGCCGAGGTATTTTTTGTAATAATCCTTTTTTGTTATCTCGATGTCGTACTGGCCAAGCACATTATTAAAGCTGCGAAGATGCAGAACTTCGGAATCTGTTATTACTCCGTCAAAATCGAATATAACTGCTTGAAGCATAAAACCACCTCTTTATTCGGCGGGCACCGGCCCAATCAGGGCCTCGTAATCGGTAAATGTTGATTTGTCGCCACTGCAAATCTTCTCTGACAATGCTGTTATCTTTGGTACATTTTTGATAATGAATCTGCGGGCAATCATTGCCTTGCGTTCTTTCATTTGGATGTTTTTGCCGGAGGCGTCAGCGGATGCAACCTCCATCTCAACTTTCGTACTGGCCTGGCCACAAAAAAGATAACCATTAATTAAATCTATTGCAATATCGACCACCGCTCTACCGTAGAGGTCCATATATTCGTTGCCCTGTTCTTTTACAAAGGAAACCGAGCTTTTTAATAGTTCTCTTTCTTCGGCAAGTTTTTCCAGTAAATCTTTTAAATCGTCGGAGTAATTTTCCTGGGCCAACTCGGTCATAAATTTTTCGGCTGTGCCGTTGCAGACTCCGCGGACTGCGGCAACAACCTGCAGTTGGCTTGTCCCTTCGTAAATAGTTGTAATCCTGGCGTCACGAGCGTGACGTTCGCAGGCATAGTCACGCATATAACCACTGCCGCCGAGGACCTGTATCGAATCGTAAGCGATTCTGTTACACATCTCGCTGCAGTAATATTTACTCATCGGCGTCAGCATCCCCGCATACCGTTTGTATTTTCGCGAATCGTTTTTAAGCTCTTTGGCCTTGCCTTTGTCTTCAGGCGGATTGGTTTCAAGACGTTTGGCATAGCCGATTTCCATATCCACTACGCGAGATGTCTCATACAGAAGCGCTCTGCCGGCTTCGATGGCAATCTTCATATCAATCAGCATGTCCCGAACGGCCGGCAGCTTTTCAATAGCCACGCCGAATTGAACCCTGCTGGCGGCGTAATCACGCCCAACCCTGTAAGCTGCCTCGGCAATACCAACCGATTGGGCTGCAATGCCGATGCGGGCGCCGTTCATCAGGCTCATAACGTATGTTACAAGACCGCGCTGACGTTCGCCGATTATCTGACAGGGCGTATTGTCAAAGAATATCTCGCAGGTTGGTGAGCCGTGAATACCTAATTTATCTTCCAGCCGGCGAATATGGACGGTTGGCTCTCTGTCACATACAAATAAACTCAGCCCCAGCCCTCCGGCCCTGTCCGGCTCACTGCGGGCCAATACCAGCAGAACTTCACCACAGCCGTTGGTGATAAACCTTTTTACCCCGTGCAGAAACCAGTTACCGTCGTCGTCCTGGAATGCACGCAGCTTGACAGACTGCAAGTCAGAACCTGCATCCGGTTCGGTCAGCACCATAGCGCCTGTTACCTTGCCGGCCGAAAAGTCATATAAGTATTTTTGTTTGATTTCTTCGGATGCGAAGGCGTTAATTGTCTCGGCTATCCCCTGAAGGCCGAATATATTCATAAGTGAAGCGTCTGCTCGCGAGACCATCTCGTTGGCCATTGAGTAAATGAGATTTGGAAAGTTCAGACCGCCGAATCTGTGCGGCAAAGTTATGCCCATTACATCGGCCTTGGCAAGCTGTTCGAGAGATTCGGCAATGCCTTTCGCATAGGTTACCGAGCCGTCTTCGTTGAGGGTATTGCCCTCGCGGTCAACGTCTTCAGCTCGCTCAGCAATGAAATCACCGCTAAGCTGTCCCAGTGAATTCAGCACCAAATCGTAATTTTGTATCGCTTCAGCCGCATCAGCCGGGGCATAATCGAATTTGCTCGCAAACTTAAAGCCTTCTTCGCAAATTGCTGCTAATTTGCCGGGCTCTGTATGCTTGAACAAAAATTGTATATCGTCGTTGTCTCTGTAGAAATTTGCCATAACTACTTCCGTCTTTCTGACTGTTCCTTTTTATTTTTAACTGCGTAATCTGCAATTTCCACTGCTAATTTTCCTTTATGCCTTTTTCTTTGATGGATTTTATCATTTTCGGCACAATTTCATTTAGGTCGCCGATGAGCTTGTAGTGTGCAATCTGCAATATGGGCGCATCCGGGTCGTTATTTATAGCGATAATTTTTTGGCTTTGGTTCATACCGGCCTGATGCTGGATTGCACCGCTGATTCCGGCCGCAATATACAAAACAGGCCGAACAGTCGTGCCGGTTTGGCCGACCTGATGGTCGTGGTCAATAAAGCCTAAATCAACCGCCGCCCTTGTTGCTGCCGGGGCCGCCCCGAGACAATTGGCCAAATCCCAGATGAGTTTGAAATTTTCCTTGCTGCCTACACCCGCTCCGCCGGCAACGATTATCCTTGCTGCTTTCAGATTGACCTTCTTTTCTCGTTTTTCTTCTTGGAGAATCTCCAGTGGCAAATCCTGCTGCGACAATTGCGCCTTCTCCCGGATAATTTCACCTTTGCGCTGTGCATCCGGCTCAGGCGGCGGCATTACACCTTCGCGGACGGTTGCCATTTGCGGCCAGCGGTCGTAATTTATAATCGTGGCAATTATGTTCCCGCCGAAGGCTGGCCTTATCTGAAAAAGTAAATTCTTGTAGCTCTCGCTGTTGTTAGCGGCCTTATGGTCGCCGATTTGAAGGTCGGTGCAGTCGGCGGTAAGACCCGCTTTGGCCGAACTTGCAATCCGAGGGGCCAAATCACGACCGGCAATTGTTGCTCCGTAAAGAACTATCTGCGGCTCATACTTATGAATCAAATCGTGGATTACTTTTGCATAGCTGTTTGTCTGGTAACTTCGAAGCAATGGATGCTCGACCAGATACACTTTATCAGCACCGTAGTGTATCAGGTTGGTTGCGAAAGCTTCGATACCATCGCCTAAGACAGCCGCCGCCAGTTTTACACCGAGCGTATCAGCCAGCCGTCGCCCTTTGCTCATTAATTCAATTGGCGTATCTTCTAATTGGCCGTCATGCTGCTCGGCAAAAACCCAGACTTCACCTTTTCTATTCACTCCTATCATAATTTTCTCTATTCCTTTAGGCTACTGTCTTGTCCTCAATCAATTCGTGTATTAAACCTGAAATTCCCTTCTCATTTGGCTCAATGTCTTTGCTCTCCTTTGCGGCAAGAACGACGCTTTGAATGCGATGCACTTTAGTCGGCGAGCCGCCTCGCCCGCACCAGTTCAAATCAGCCTCGAGAAAATCCAAATCCCATTGTTTAATCAGCAGGCCTTTTTCTTTTAATATATTGCACTTGTGTTCGATAAGCTCTTTTAAGGTTGTCTTATCGACGTTGGGATTTTCGGTTTCGCTCATTTGTTCAGCTTCAATCGGGGCAAGTGCTCTTTTATATTTCATCATTTTTTTCGCCGCGGCAACTCTCGGCTCATTTGCCGCACCTGTTACCGTAAGCAGCACGGGCAGTTTCGTTCTGACCTGCTGGGAGCCGTTACCGATGTTTCGGCGGGCCGTTATGGTCTTGCCGTTAAGCTCTATAAGCTCTTCGACATAGGTAATCTGCGTTATGCCCAGTTTTTCCGCCAGTTGAGGCCCGACCTGTGCGGTATCGCCGTCAATCGCCTGTCTGCCGCAGAAAACAATATCAAAATTAGTTTTTTCGACGGCACAGCTCAGGATATAACTGGTTGCTAACGTATCGCTTGCAGCACAGCGGATGTCTGTAATCAATACTGCTTCATCGGCCCCGCGGTAAAGAGAGTCGCGAAGAATTGCCGCCGCCGCCGGCAGTCCCATTGTCATAACAGTTACTTTGCCCCCGAATGTCTCTTTTATCGTCAGCGCCAGTTCGAGGGCGTTTAGGTCTTCCGGATTGAAAATGGCCGGCAGGGCGCCGCGATTGACGGTGCCGTCATCGTTCATCGCCTGGCCCGTAATCCTTTTTGTGTCAGGAACTTGTTTAATTAAAACCACACAATTATAAGCCAACTGTTGCCTCCTTATACCTGCTGCTTCAATACTGTTAATGCCCGAAAGAGCACCAGTTTAGCGATATTTGTCGCCAGGTCAACCCTAAAAACACAGATTTGGGATTGCGATAAAACTTGTAGAAAACCGCTAAACTCAAAAACAAAAAAAACCGATTTTATATACGCAGACGGTGTTTTTATGCCCAAATAAATATTGAGAGATTTTCTTTGACAAAGCTTGTATATAAAACATAATTAGCATTTCAGAACGCTTATACGATGGTCCGAACGCAGGTTAATGCGTTTATTTTTTAAGTGTTCACACCGATTTTAATAGATTTGTTTTATGATAAACGAAACAAATTACGATACGATATTCGGCAAAATGGTATTGGAGCAGGGTCTCTGCACGGATGCCGAACTGCGCCGCTCGCTTGAGGAACTGAAATCACGCCGCAAAATCAACCCTATATTGCTCAAGGACCTTATGATTGATTTGGGTTATGTTACGGCGAACCAGGCCGAAAGGTTAAGAAAAAACATAAAAGAAAGCAAAGCCGCCGCGCATCAGATTCCAGGATATAAAGTTCTTGGAAAGCTCGGTGCCGGTGCTATGGCTATCGTTTATAAGGCCAGACAAATTAGTTTGGACCGCATTGTTGCGATAAAGGTTTTACCCAAACGTTTCACCGAAAACCCCGAATATGTCCAGCGCTTTTACAAGGAAGGTCAGGCCGCCGCAAAGATGAACCACAACAATATCGTCCAGGCCATCGACGTCGGCGAGGCGGGAGGATACCACTATTTTGTAATGGAATATGTTGAGGGTAAAACTTTGTACGATGATTTGGCCGCGGGCAAGGTCTTTGACGAAGACGAAGCTTTGGATATTATCATTCAGGTCGCCAACGCCATCGCCCATGCCCATACGTGTGGCCTTATTCACCGTGATATCAAACCAAAGAATATTATGATAAACAAAGCCGGCGTGGTTAAACTTGCCGATA
>CAYXPG010000021.1:0-16317 GCA_964467205.1 uncultured Pirellulales bacterium
CTCTGGCTCAAATAGCCGGAGACTTCCTCAACCATTCAAAATTTAATTCGAGGACTTGAGAAATTATGGCCAGACGAAAGTACCTGAGTCAGAAACAGTTAACAGTATTAGACGATTTGTTCGGTGGCGACCTTGATGAACAGGAGGTTCTGGACAAACATAAAGTTCGTCGGAACACATACGACAGGTGGTTGGCGGATAAGCTTTTCGCGGAACGGTTTAAGCAATACGTCAATGGACTAAAACGGCGAAGTGAGCTTTTAATGGCCAAGTATAGTTGTCTTGCGGCAGCGAAACTGGTCGAGCTGACTGCATCTGATAAGGCAGAGACGGCACGCAAGGCCTGCCTGGATATTATCTCGCTGCCGAAGAGGGCAGCTAAAGATGCCAAGCAGGGCAGCGGTCAGCAGAGCGATGATGAACCCGGCCAGCAGCTCCCGCAGCAGACCGCCAGCAGATTGTTAGCAGCATTAGCGGATGAGAAATAATTATTGAGAATATAAGATGGAGGATGTAGAATCGGCGAAAAGCCCGCTGCTTAATACTGGAATTGATTGAATGTTGAATTAAAGGAGATTTTGCGATGGCAGTAACGGTGCAATGGCTTGGGCATGCAAGTTTCAGAATCAGCAATGGTGGTATCGTCGTTTATATCGACCCGTGGAAATTAACAGAATCAAAACACGATGCCGACGTGGTACTTGTCAGTCACAGCCATTACGACCATTATTCGAGTGAAGATGTTGCTGCAGTAAGTACTGAGGATACCGAATTGATAGCTTCTCGTGATGTTATTGACAGTTCAGGAAAGGGTCGGGCGATAGCACCAAGAGAGACCATTGAGAGGTGTGGAGTGAGAATTTCGGCTGTGGCGGCGTATAATCCGAATAAGCAGTTTCATCCGAAAGCGAATAACTGGAATGGGTATATAGTCGAGCTTTGCTCCAGGAGGATTTACTATGCGGGCGATACCGACCTAACCGATGAGATGCGTACCGTTGGGGGGATAGACCTTGGGCTTTTTCCTGTTGGCGGAACATATACGATGAATGCTGAGGAAGCGGCCGAGGCGGCTGGTTTTATAAAGCCGGAATTAGCGCTGCCATATCACTGGGGTGATATTGTAGGCGGCAGAGGTGATGCCGATAGTTTTGCAGCAAAGGCTGTGTGTGAAGTTAAGGTTATTGAGCCTGGTGACATTGTCGAACTTTGAGAATTTTAATAAGCAGTGGTATA
Source organism: uncultured Pirellulales bacterium (assembly GCA_964467205.1). Lineage (GTDB taxonomy): Bacteria > Planctomycetota > Phycisphaerae > Sedimentisphaerales > Anaerobacaceae > CAYXPG01. The sequence continues at coordinate 1,237 of CAYXPG010000021.1, forward strand.
TAAAAGAGGTAGAAGTGAAAAATAACATGTGGGCTGGGTTTAAAAAGGGAGACGAAAGCCTCTCATTTTAATTTTTTATTATTTATAGGGGCTCATCTCCCTTGCACAATGGCAACGAAATTAATTTTTTTTTGTCACCCTCGCGAAGCCAAAATTGCTTTGCTCAGGTCCTTCTATTTAAAGTATAACTCAATTTTTGAGAATGGCAAAAAAAGGATAATGAATTTCACGGTTTTTATAAAAAATAATTTGTCACGATGTATTTACTGAAGGATTTGATATATATTTCAGAAGATTACAGCGGTTAAGCATTGAAAAGCGGCAGATGGGGTGACATAGAAAGGGGCAGTTATGAGAATTGCAATCGCATCTGACCATGCGGGTTTTAGATATAAGGAGCAGATAAAGACGGTTCTGCTTGAAGGGGGATATGAGGTCAAGGATTTTGGCACGCATTGCGCTGAGCCGGTGGACTATCCGGATATTGTCCGGCCAGCGGCGGAGGCGGTAGCCAACGGCGAATTTGAGCGAGGAATCGTATTAGGCGGCTCAGGAAACGGTGAAGCAATGGTTGCGAACAAGACGGTGGGTATTAGATGTGCGGTGTGCTGGGATTTGCGCTCGGGACGGCTCAGTCGGGAGCATAACGACGCCAATATGCTCAGTCTCGGTGAGCGTATGATGCCAATTCATAAAGCGCTGGAGATAGTAGAGCTCTGGCTGAACACACCATTCGAAGGTGGGCGACATAAACGGCGTGTCGAGAATATCGAAAAAGGCTAAAAAGATGTAACTGTTTTTTTATAAATGAGATAGCAGTATCAGGAAAATATGCATTTCAATAAGGGGGCGGTATCAACCATGTCGGAAATGACTTTTTTGCAGTGTCGGGAGATAAATGAGCGTGATATCAAGAAAGCTGAACAGGCTTACTCGTCGCTTCGGCGTAGCCGGCCGATGACAAAGGGCGACCTTAAAAATTATGTGAAGGTTTTTCTTGGGCTTGATATACCGGATAAAGTAATTTGTGCGGAGCATTGCAGCCCTCTGGATTATCTTTGGCACAGTTTTAATTGTGACTTTTCGGGTGAGAAAAAAACAAATGCTGATGCGGTGGTTTGGGCGAACCGTTCCGGCGGCAAGACCGAATTAGCTGCGGTGGCAACACTTCTGGATTGTGTGTTTAAGCCGGGGTGCAGGGTTCGAATCCTTGGTGGTTCGGGCGAGCAGGCGGGGAGGATGTATGAGTATCTGCTTGGATTTTTGAAGGACGGTTTCGAGGATTTTACGGCAGGGCCAATTCGGAAGGGGAAATGCCGCTTTGTCAATGGTTCAGAAGTGGAAGTTCTGACGCAGTCGGCGACGAGTGTTCGCGGCCAGCATATTCAGAAGCTGCGTTGCGATGAGGTTGAGTTGTTCGATGAGGATGTTTTTGGTGCGGCCAAGTTCACGACGCAGAGCACAGAGGGTCTGTTAGCGGCGATGGAGGTAATCAGCACAATGCATCGGCCATACGGTCTTATGCATAAGGCAGTTTCATCGGCAGTTCATTACGGGACGCCTGTTTTTAAGTGGTGTTTGTGGGAAGTGATTGAGAAGTGTAAAGATAGAAGCTGTTCGCAGTGTCCATTGTGGCAAGATTGCAGGGGGCGAGCGAAAAGAGCCTGCGGTTATTTGAAAATTGATGACTGTATCACGCAGATGCGTCGGGTGAGCCGGGCAGGATGGGAATCGGAGATGCTCTGCAAGAGGCCGAGTTTAGAGAACGTTGTTTTTGATGAGTTTGACCTGGAAGTTCACGTTATACCTATTGATTATGACCCTAACCTGCCTTTGTATCGGGCACTCGACTTTGGTTTTGTTAATCCGTTTGTGTGTTTGTGGATTCAGGTTGATGAGAGTGGTGTTGTGCGGGTATTCGATGAGTATATCCGCAGCCGGGCGACGATTGACGTGCATGCAACCGAACTGAAAGGTCGAACGCCTGGCGGCGAGTCTAAAGTGACGGCGACCTTTTGCGACCCATCCGGAGCGGGGGTTAATGATGTTACCGGCACAAGCAGTGTTCGTGAGCTGCGGTCGATGGGGATAGCAACAAGGTTCAGGCGAAGTGGGATATTGGAGGGTATTGAACTTATCCGCCGGGCTGTCAAAAATGGTGAGGGTCGGAGCAGACTGATAATCTCACCAGGGTGCAGCAGGTTGATAGAGGCGATGCGGTGCTATCATTATCCGGACAATTCGGGTTGTGCGCGAGGTGGCGAGCTGCCGTTAAAGGACGGTTTATACGACCATCCGATAGATGCTCTACGATACTTTTTTGTCAACTACAAGCGCGGCAGCAAAGCCACAACCAGACGATATTAGAGCAGTGTCAGTTATGTTTGACAAATCACTTCAAGAAGAATAGAATATCCGCAGAAGTCTGGAAGCTATATTATTTCGTTAAATAATGGGCGTTAATAATGAATTTCAAAGAGGCAGCTATTCTATCGGTGGTGTTTATTTTATTGATGTTTTGCTTTGAAGTGCCGGCGATGGCAGAGGTTAAGAGTGGCTCAGAGGATACTATTACAATGGCTTTTGTAGGTGATGCCATACCTACTCGCAGTCTTAAACCCTTTGACGACCCTCGCGACCCGAGATTTCAGGAGGTAATTTCAGTTATCAAAGCAGCCGATGCTGCGATGCTGAACCTTGAGGAGTCTCTTTTCAGGATGTCAGAATTTAAGGGTTGGCCGGAGGCGGAGACCGGAGGGCAGTGGGAGCTGGGGCCTCCAGAGGCGGCAGGCGAACTGAAGGAGATGGGATTTGACCTGATGGCCAGAGCCAACAACCATGCAACCGATTACGGCGTCGAGGGGATGAAACTGACGGATAAACTTTTGGATGAAGTTGGTATAGTGCACGCCGGTACAGGGATGAATCTTGGTCAGGCCAGCAGGCCGGGTTATCTTGATACCATCAAAGGACGTGTTGGGCTTGTGAGCTTTGCGTCGAGTTTTACGGAGAGTTCACGTGCAGGGGCCAGTCGCGATGATGTTCCCGGCCGGCCCGGACTGAACGCTATACGGCTGAAACGAAAGTATCAGGTTGATGAAAAGACTTTCAAGATACTTTATGAGCTGGCACCTAAAATCGGGGGGAAGTTGTATAAGGACAAAAAGACATTGAGGGCTTTTCAGGTTAGCTCACCCTATTCGCATCTTCTTATTGAGGCTGGTGAGGGATATTATATCAAGGAGACGCCTAATAAGCGGGACGAAGAAAGAATACTGCACGAGATAAACAATGCGACTAAACTTTCGGATTTTGTAATTGCGACCTGTCACGCTCATCAGCCCTGGAATAAGAGTGTTTTGCCGCCGAACTGGATGGGTGAATTTGCGAAGAAGTGTATCGATGCCGGAGCGGTTGCTTTTGTGGGACATGGGCCACATCAACTTAGAGGTATTGAGATTTACAAAGACAGGCCTATTTTTTACAGCTTGGGCAATTTCATATTTCAAAACGAGACGATAGACCCACTGCCGGCGGATGACTATGAGAAATATGACCTTCCGCGCACGGCTTTGGCGGGCGAATTTTTTGATAAGCGCACCAAGACAAGCGACCTTTATAACTTTGAAGAAAATTCTGTGTGGTATGAGAGCGTTATTGCGGTGCCGAGGTTTGAGGCGTGGGGGCTTTCAGCGTTGAAGCTGTACCCGATTGAACTTGCTCATAAGGCCCCGCGTTCGCAGAGGGGCACGCCTCGGATGGCCAAGGGGAAATTGGCCGAGAAGATTATTAAACATTTAGCTGAATTGTCGGAGCCGTTCGGCACTGAAATAGAGTTTAAGGACGGTATCGGGATATGGGTTCGATGAATCAATCGATAATTGTATTATCAGAGCAGGAGGTAAAATGTTTTTTAGAACAGCGAAGATTACTCTATTACTGGCGGGGATATTGACAGTGTTGGCTGGTTGTTCACAGGAGATGGTGGTTGAGCGGGAACTTGTTGACAGAGCAAAGGTAATTCACGAGAGGGCGTTGACTCTTGATACGCATGTTGATATCAAGGTCACATACGCTACGGCGGAGCTTGACCCCGGGATAGACAATCCCAAGCTTAAATGCGACCTTGTTAAAATGAATAAAGGCGGGATGGACGGAGTTTTTTTGATTGTGTATGCCAAGCAAGGACAGCGAGATGCTGAGGGATATAACAAGGCATATGAAACTGCGATGGTGAGGTTTAACGCCATTAGGCGGCTGACGGGGCAGATGTATCCTGAGCGATGTGAGCTGGCAACCAGTCCCGATGATTTTGAGAGGATTGCAAAGACGGGTAAAAGAGTTATTATGATAGGGGTGGAGAACGGCTTTGCAATTGGTAAAGACCTCAAAAAGCTTCAGGAATTTTATAATCTTGGTGCGAGGTATATTACACTGACCCATATCGGCCATAACGATATTTGCGACTCTTCCATGCCGAGAGAAGCTCTGGGTGATGAGAAAACCGAGCACAATGGACTTACGAAGTTTGGCAGGGAGGTTGTTGGCCAGATGAATCGGCTGGGGATGATGTGTGATGCGTCGCATATATCGGATGAGTCATTCTTTGAGCTTATTAAGGCTTCGAAATCGCCTATTATTGCTTCTCATTCAAGCTGCCGGGCGCTTGCCGAGCATCCGAGGAATTTGACGGATGAGCAATTAGTGGCGCTTGCGAAAAATGGTGGTGTTATTCAGATTACTTCTGTTAAGAAGTTTCTGCTGCCGGCTTCGGGCGTTGAGCCTGATGTGAAAACGTATGTTGACCATATTGAACATGTGGTTGAACTTGTCGGCATTGATTATGTGGGTATCGGCAGTGATTTTGACGGCGGCGGCGGGATAGAGGGCTTCAATGACCATTCCGAAGCGCTTAACGTAACGATTGAACTTGTCCGGCGGGGTTACAGCGAAGAGGACATTTGCAAAATCTGGAGCGGGAACTTTCTGCGTGTCTGGCGCGAGGTGGAGACGGCAGCGAAAGAGCTATAAACCAATACTACCAGTGTTGCGAAATCAAGTTTTGGCTATTTTGTTCTGTCCGGCGTCCAGGTTTTAAGTTTGTTATATGCTTTGTTCAAGACATCCAGTGCTTCGGCTGCGAACTGTTCTTGCGTTTGCAGCATTTGTTTTACTTCGGGGTCGGTTTTGCGCCATTTTGCGAGTTTTGCTTCGGTTTGTGCAAAGATTTTATCCTCTGCAGGAAAGAGCATATTGAAAAGTCCGTTGCCTTTTGCATCGCGAAGTTTGTAGGTGTCGATGTAGCGTTTTTTACTGTCGAACAGCAGTGACTTTATTTTCAGGGCGGTGTCGCAAAGTGGTGCGGTTGGTTTGCCATCGGCCTGTGTGGGAGTTTTTCCCACAGGCCAACAAGGGACGGCGATGGAAGTTGCCGGCTGGCCGAGAATAGTCCACATTGTCGTAAGGCGGGGGTTTTCCGAAGGTAATACTCCGACAAAAAGAGAAGTAGAGACGGTGAAGTCACGGCAAATGCTGTAGTAATCATTGATATAGCCGAACGGTACATTCGGGTCAGCTTTTCCGTCAAAGGGGATGGTAATCGGTCTGCTGTTTATGTCTGAGAAGTCACGCATCAGCACGCGAAGGATGTCTTTATAAGTTAGCTTTCTATCGGCATAAAGCTTGGCAGTTAAATCTGATGCTCTTTTATAACGGTTGAAACTTTTTTTTCGGCTTGTGTTTCCGTTTGGGTCTACACTGAAGGCAAAATTTGAGCGGACGATGTAGCCATCTGGGGCGACGTCTGGGTCGGTAGCGTCGAACTTCCAGTATTTTTTGCTGGCGGTCTCGAATATTGCGACGGCACCGGTGGCGTCCATAACGGCATAGTTTGCCATTGTTTCTCTGCCGGGGAAATTTGTATTTTTAAGAAGCTCTTCGAATTCGTTCACAGTTGCACAATAGCCGAGCGCCTTTCGCATATAGGCGCCATTTTCATTGTCGGAGGGGTATTCGACGAGTTTGCCGAGGTCCCTGGAGACGGAATTGAGTATGCAGAATCCCTTTTCGTTGACGCCCTGCCAGGTTCTTGTATCGTCGGCGTTTGTTACGGCGATGAATTTGTATTTGTACCAGCGTGAAGAATAGGTTACCTCGTTATTCTTATTGCCGCTGTCTCTTGATTTCCAAATCATTGGTCTGCCGTTGGCAGTTGCTCTGCCTGAAGCGACACCAATAGTGCAGGCGGTAGAAGTTTCAACGAGGATTATCGCGAGGCCAACAGCAAAAGCCATTAAGGGTATAACAATTCTTTTTTTCAGCATTTTTTGTCCTTTATTTTGTTTTTTATACAGAAGTTTAATTTTAAAATGCTATTTTGTAGTAATGTCAGTTTCCTGCTTATCTTCATCGTCGGTTTTGTCTTTTGGTTTTTCAGGATTTTTTACGTGGGTATCAAGCCAGGGTATCCATCTTGCCCACATATCGAGTATGGTCTGCTCTGTGATTGGGCCATGATGTTCGTAGGGGTACATATAGAGTGCTGCTTTTTTTCCAAGAGCGTTTAGTGCGTGGAACATTCGCTCGGAGTTAACGGGGTTGCAGCCGGTATTTTTATCGAGCATACCGTGATACATCAAAATGGCGCCGTGGAGTCGGTTTGCCCAGATAATCGGTGAAACTGCAACATAGGTTTCTCGAGCATCCCAGAGATGTCTTCGCTCACTTTGCCAGCCGCAGGGGGTAAGGGTCCGGTTGAAATTTGAGTCACCGGCGATGCCAGCTTTGAAGAAGGGCGTATGAATCATTGCGTGAGCGGTGCTGAAACCGCCGTAGCTGTGGCCTCCGATTGCGAGGCGGTTACGGTCGATGAGTGACATTTTATCGAGCGTGTCGATAATTGCCCATAGATTGTTTCGAAGCTCTGGGGGATATGTATTGTTTGCAGTTTCCTTTTTGCCGACTCCGAAGTAGGGAGTGTCGGGCCTGACGTAGGCATATCCGAGCTTTGTTAAGGCCATCATTGCGCGGACGCTGTCCGTGCTGGAAGTGCTGTGTTTTATTCCCCGAAATTCGTTTTTGTTGTACCTTCTGACTCTTTTTTTATTGTATTCTTTCTGGCTTGTGTGGTCGCGGGGGTAGAACCAGAACATAGCCGGCGGTTTGGTGCCTTCGACATAATTGACAGGCAGTATTACGGTGACCCAGAATTTGTAGCCATCGGCGTTTTCAATCTCGATGTGTTTGTGAGTAGCTTTGGTAATTTCAGGGGCATAATCAATGTTGTCAGTCATTTTTTGCAGCTTTTTTGTTTTGAGATTTCGCAGGTATGAGTTTGGGACGTCTGTTGCGGTTTGTTGCGTTGTCATCACCTGCTCAAAGTTGTCATCCAGTACGTCTGTAATCCTTTCGAATACATCCGGTTCGCTTTCGAAGATTCGTTTTTTATCATTACTATCGCAGATTGAGACCTTGTCAACAAACGGGCGCGGGGCATTGACATCGGGGTTTTTGAAATACTGTGTTCCTGACAGATAGGTGTACTTCTTATCGGGTGACGACCGGACGACAGAACCGGTGGGAATATCTTTGGTCATTAGAGAACCGGGATTTTTGTAAAATTTTTCTGTTTTGTATTTGTAAATTGTGTGTTTGGTATCCGGCTGGTTTAAATTTACCGCAAAAAGATGCTCGGTTTTGCTTTTGGTCTCTTTTAGAAAGAGGGTTTTGAAATCTTCGGAGAATTCGACGTAGTTATCGAGTTTGTTTTCCTGAGCGTAAATCAGTTCGACGCTGTTTTGGTCGTAAGGGGGCAGCCAGCGCATCAGGCGGTCCTTGCGGGTAGGTTTTTCCTCTGTAGAGAATGGGTCGTTTGGTTCTTTATTATTTTTGTCATTGCTGTCAGGTTTAGGTTCTTGTTGTAAGAAAATCATACCGTTGCCGTCGGGGGCCCAGGCGAGGAGTCGTTTTGCCTTTTCGTTTTTTTCGGGTTTCGGCTCATTGGGATATTTGATTTGGTTGCTTTTTGCGCCGTTCTCGATTTCATTCAGAGGTTTTTTGATAAGCTCAGCGAGTACGCTACCGTTGAGGTCCCAAAGCTGTTCGGTGCTTGGAAAAGCGGCCAGCGGGACGATATACGAGAATGGTTTTTGCATAGTTTTAATTCGCAGATAATTCATATCAGGGGAGATATTAATGGTGAGATACATATTTGGGTCGGCGATTTTTTGAACTTTGCCAGTTTCGGCGTTTATCAGCGCAAGCTGGCCCGTCGAGTAAAATTCGAGCAAATCCTTGTCGTGCTGATTTTTTAACAGGAAACGATGTGTTCGCGTGGGAGTTTTTCCATCGGAGGAGATGTTTATTTTCGGCGAGTTTGGTACTGGTGATTTTTCAGGCTCGGGTCCTCTGTTTTCAGGCAGCAGGACGGTGAGAATTTTTTTGCCGTCAGAGGTCCAATTGAACCTTTTTACGAGGGTGGCCAGAACGGGGGTTTTGGTTAGTTTTTTAGATTTGCCGGTTTGGGCGTCGGCTGTATAAATATGTGTGGCGTCGTCAAAGTGAGCGAAGTAGGCCAGCTTGCCACCATCAGGCGACCAGCGTGCGTTACTTAGTTTTGCATTTTTTGGGGCTTGCAGGTTTATTTTCTTTTGGGTTTTCCAGTTAAAAATTTTATATTCATCGGCCAGACTTATAACAAATCGGCCACTGCGTGGCGGCAGAGCGGTATTTATGGTAAAGTCACGGTGACGGCTGGCCTTGTAATCAAATTCGGTATCAGCAAGGATGTAAAAGGGTTTTGCCAAGTCTTCGATTTGCGGCATATTGTGATTTACAGCGGTAACATAGTGAATATTGTCAGGGCTGAGATATCTGAGCGTTTTATTATTCCATCGCGGGGCCAATACGAGGTCGGCAATTTCTTTTGGCGGCGTCAGGTATGATTCTGTGGTGAAGATGGAAGTGTCTGCATAAGCAGCACAGGCAAAGACAAACAGGGCCACCAGTGATAAAAGTGCGGAAGTAATTTTTTTCTCTGTGTTTTTCATTGTTTTTTCTCCTTATTGAGTTTGTGTAAATTATTGGGAAGTATCACCATCCTCATAATACGTTAAGTTAATAACCGATGCCGCTGCCTTTTACATCTCCTCTGGTGTCAGCGGCGGTTATAATCAGGCCTGTTTTGGGATTTACTAAGAGTGCGTGAGCTTTTCCGCTCCGATGCTGGCCAAACTTATGGCCGAGCGATTTTAATTTTTTGATAGTTTTTTCCGAAAAGACGTTGTCGAGGTACTCGTCGAGTTGTATTTCATCGGGCAGCCACTGGTGATGAAATCGTGGTGCGGCGACGGCCTGGGCGATGTCCATTTTGTGGTCTATAACATTCATAATGCATTGGGCAAGAGCTGTGATTATTGTGGGGCCTCCCATTGCTCCCATGACGATAAAGTTTTTGCCGTCTTTGGTAACAATGGTAGGCGACATTGAACTTAGCATTCTCTTGTTCGGTTCGATTGCATTGGCTGTGCCACAGACAAGGCCGTCATTGTTAGCTGCGCCGGGCTTTGCACTGAAATCGTCCATCTCGTTGTTCAGCAGGAAACCGGCACCATCGACAACAAGATAACAGCCATAGGAATTATTCAGTGTTGTAGTTACTGCAACGGCAGTACCATCTTTGTCAATTATTGAGTAATGCGTGGTTTGAGGACTTTCATATGGCAGGGCATTGCGATTGCCGGCTTTTATCCGGCTACTGGGAGTAGCGCGGCCTGGGTTGATATCTCTTGCTCTATGATGAGCGTATTGTTTTGAGATGAGTGTTTTGACCGGTACATTAATAAAGTCTGGGTCGGCCATATATTCGGCCCTGTCGGCGAAGGCGCGTTTTTCAGCTTCGACTACGAGGTGAACGGTTTGCGGGGTATTGAAGCCGCTCTTTGCGATGTCATATTTTTCGAGGATGTTTAGTATTTGCAGCAGGGTGATTCCTCCGCTGCTTGGCGGCGGCATTGAGATGATACCGTAGCCTCGATATGAGCCGGTAACCGGTGTACGTTCGGCCGGCTGATAATTTGCTAAATCCTCGTGTGTTATCCATCCATCGTATTCTTTCATTGTTTTGACGAAGAGGTCTGCTGTTGTTCCTTTGTAAAAGCCATCATGGCCTTTTTGGGAGATGAGCTTTAGCGTTTTAGCGAGGTCTTTCTGTATGAATTTATCGCCTATTTGGTAAATGCCGCCATTGGGTTTTCTAAACACCTTTTTTGTTGATTGGAATCGGTCGAACTGTTCTTCGTCGAAGGGGCGTTTAAGGATGCAGCCATTTTCGGCTAGTTTTATTGCCGGTGCGAGTACTTCTTGTCTGCTGAGGCGGCCGTGTTTTTCAAGTGCATATAACGTTCCTGCGACGGTTCCTGGTACGCCAACAGCAAGAGGAGTGGAAATGCTTAGTCCTTTGATTACATTGCCGTCCTTGTCGAGGTACATATCCCGATGTGCTTTAGCAGGCGCTTTTTCGCGGTAGTCGATGGCGGTAGTTTTACCGTCAGCGGTTCTGATGAGCATAAAACCGCCTCCTCCGAGGTTTCCGGCGCTTGGGTGTATAACGGCCAGTGCGTAAGAGACGGCGACTGCGGCATCGACGGCGTTACCACCTTTTTTGAGGATATCTATACCTATCTGTGCGGCTTTGGGCTGTACGCAGACGACGGCGGCGTTTCTGAAGGTGCCGTCCGGGAGGGGATTTTGGCAGCTTTGAGAGGATTTTGAGCACCCTGTTAGTGGCAGCAAAGCGGAGAAAAGGATTAAAACTGTAAGTGCTGTGCGAGTTGTGTAATACTTCTTCATTCCTGCTTTCCTTAGCAATTTTTTGATATTGTGGTTAGTTTCATTCGTCTTTTTTGAGGTGAGTGGTTTTGTCATTGAAGATTTGTTTGTTGAGCATATTGAAGCGGGAAGCGACAATAGTTGTTCCGACGAGGTCACCTGTGACATTGCAGCAGGTGTTTCCGATGTCGAGCACGGGCCAAATTGCGGCCAAGATTGGGATTATTACTGTTGTCGGCAGGCCGATTGACTGCAGCAGTATCGTTGACATAACAAGCCCGGCCCCTTTGATGCCTGCTGAGCCAACGGAGAGCGCAAGTCCGAGAAACAGGAACTGGAACATACGACTTGCTGTGATAGGCTCATTATACAGGTTGCAGGAAAATACAGCTATACATCCTACACAAGCGGCCATACCGTTCATATTTACGGTGGCGCCAAGTGGCAGTGTAAAGCCCCAGACTTTTTCCGGAGCACCCACGTTTTCTTCGGCCACGTTCATAGAGACCGGCAGCGTAGCTCCACTGGAGGTTGTGCTGGCAGCTACGAGCATAGCGGGTGCTACATTGCGGTAAAACTTAAGGGGACCAAGTTTGGCTAAGTACTTAATAAGTAAAGGATAAAGAAAAATCAAAAGGATGCTAAGTGCGATATAGTGAGAGATAAGGAATGTTCCTACTTCTCGAAGCATTTCAACTCCCATTGAGGCAACCATATTGGCCACGAGAGCAAGTATGCCATAAGGGGCGGTTTTCATAACAGCCTCGGTGATTCTTATCATCAGGTCTGCACCATCATTTGCGAGCAGTACTAATCGTTCGGCTTTTTTGCCCATAGCCAGCAATGTAACGCCTACGATTATAGCGAAGACTATGATTTGCAGCATATTGGTTGTTGCGAGGGCTTCGACGGGATTTTTGGGCACCCAACTTACTAAATTTTCGATAAGATTGAATTCTGTAACTTCTACGGGTTTTCCACCTGTCAGGTCTATGGTCATACCTTTTCCAGGCTGGAAGAACAGAGCAAGGCCCATTCCTATAGCACCTGCGATGAGCGATGAGAGGGCGTAATAGAGCAGGGTTACACCGCCAATGGAGCTTAAGGACTTGATGTCATCGAGTTTTGTGACACCACTTATGAGGGTAAGGAAGGTGAGCGGTACGATAAGCATCATAAGAAGACGGATAAAGATGTCGCCGATTGGCTTGATAGCGGTTACTCTATCACCCAAGAGAAAGCCGAGAGCAACGCCGATAATGATACAAATAAAGATTTGAGTGTAAAGCTGCTGTCTGAACCACCACTTCATATAATAACTCCTTAATTTTGTGTCCAAATCTGCACTTGTACTGACGCTTAAGCGTTGATATTAAAAAGAAGCATATATATTTTTTAATGAGAAATCAAGCTTTTCCGTGCTGCAAGAAGCCTTCATATTTATTTTGCCGGTGGGATAACACTGTACAGTATCGAGTTAAAGACCAATTTAAAGGTTCCAACCGGCCGGTCGCGGAAGACGGGTTCAAAGCTGATGATAACAGCCTTGCCCTTACCGATGGTATCATAAATTATGTTGTCGGTGCCCTGAATAACGTTTGCTCCTAAAAGATAGCCGGAAGCAAGCGGATTGGTGTTGGGGTATTTTCCAAGTACTCGATGCCGGTTTGCTTTTAAGACACGGCTGTTTCTAAAGAAAGCAAATCCATCTTTCTGCATTCCGTAGGTTACCGGATGCGAGGTGTTGACATTGATTTTCAGTACTGAGCCGGGACAGCCGAATTTATCCCTGTCTCCGGAGGCGGGAACAGCGTTGATATCCATGTTGAGAGTTTCAATCATGTAGTCGGCCAAGTTAGACCATGCCACGACGGTACCACCTGCTTTGACGAACTGTCGAATCTGCCCGGCGTATTTTTCTCTCTGCTCGTTAATTTTCTGCCTTTGCTCGGTGTTGTTTCTATCACCTCTGTCAGAGCGTCGGCGGCGCCAGTCGCGGCTTTCGTCTCCCGGTCTTTCGATAAATAGAATGACGTCAAATCTGCTATTGAGGTTGCCTTGTTCGAAGTCCTTGCTGTTAATCAGTGTATAATCGAAGTCGTGTTTTTCGAGGAGCCATCGCAGCCAACCGACAGGCATACTGCGTGGATTATCCACTACGGCGATGCGTGGTTTTCTAATGGCAACACCGGCAGAAGCGCCGGCCGAGTCGGCCTCGATGATGGTGAGTGAAAGGTCTTTCTTTAAGAGTTCAATATCTTTGGCGGCGTTGTTTTGGTTTTTGACAACCATTGAGCCGGGGTCAATTTTGTGTCCGTTGATGGTGGAAGGGCTTGTGAGGATTGAGAGTGAATGTCCTTTTTTGAGGAGCCGATTGACTGCCCGGAAGTGGTCGATGGAGTTTACGCCGATGTAGTATGCCTTTGGCTTCGAGTGTGATACGACCTTTGTAATCGGGACTGCTTTTGTGTAAGGAGTAGTTTCGGCGGTGAAAGGTTTGTCGATTCTATCATATAGAACTCCCATCAATAACGGCAAAGTCCAGCCAGCTACATCATAAGGGCGCTTGCCTGATGGGAAAATTTGTTTTTCCATAAGCGCCAGGATATTCGGCCTTGCCGGCTGGGCAAGATAAAGTATTATGCTGTTGGCGGGGTATTGTTTTGCGCCTGCAGTGAATGGTTTTGTGGCGATGTGAAAATCGGTGTCCTGCATCAGCATTACTTCGAGGAGATATACAAATGCACCGATGTCGTGCTGGCCGGCGGTCATTACATAAGCGAACGGTTTTTCGGTTTTACCTTTTTCGATGGCGTCCTTGTTCATAATGTAGAAGTTGCGAAGTATCATATCTCTGTTGCGTGCGGCGGCTTTTAGTACGGCGAAAACAGCTAATCTATCCTGTTCAACTATGTCGGCCAGTCGCCAAGTGCGGTCGCCCTTCCACTTTACAGGGTAGTCAACAGTCATAATCAAGTTCGAGTCTTTTGTGGTTCTTCTGCTTCTTCTGGTTCTTTCTGTTCTTGCGGCAGAAGGGGTTATTGGGGATGCGAGGTTTGCACCGGCGACCTCGGTTAAAATGGCGATCATATTATGAAAAGCGACGGAGGTTCTCAGGCCTCCATGCCACCATAAGGTAAACTGGGAATGGTCCTGGACCCAGGGATATCCTCCTGCGGTCAGGTCTGTACTCATATAACCGCCAACCAATTCCTGCTGACGAATAACAAGGGGGTGTATTGTTGGGTTGACGGGGTCGGCAAAAGGTGGGACAAAGATGCGGCAGGCGTCGAAGCCACTTCCCTTTTGGTGCATATCAAAAACTATTTCAGGGAACCATTCTTCGTAGAGTTGTTTTGCGACGAGTTTATGGCCTTTTTGTGTGAACATATAAAAGTCGCGGTTATTGTCGTGTCCGGTGTATTTATTATACAGCTGGGGCAGTGATGTGACCCGAACGCCGGGACCTGGATTTTGTTTCATATAGTGGTTGGCAACCAGTTGTGTTCCATCCGGGTTTACACAGGGGTAGAGGATTAAAATAACGTTTTCGAGGATTTGATTAATAGCCGGGGTGTTTTCTGTGGCCAATTGGTAAGCTACGATTGGGGCCATCTGTGTTGCGCCTACTTCGCTGGAATGGAGGCAGCAGGAGATGTGTACAACGGTTTTGCCTTCTTTGAGAAGGTGCGGCAATTCGGCGTCGGAAGTGAGGCGAGGGTCAGCGAGTTTGTGCTGGATAGCTTTGTACTTTTCGAGGTTTTTCAAGTTTTCCGGCGAAGAAATCAAGGCGATTAAGAGGGTGTTACCCATTTCAGTTTCGCCGAGTTCGACTATTTTTATTCTGTTGGAGGCCTTGCCGATGGCATAGAAGTACTCGGCAATCTGGTCCCAGTTGGCCAGTTTGTAATCTGAGCCGAGCTTGAAACCGATAATGCTTTCCGGCGTGGGAACAACATCGTTTTGAGCGATTGCGGAACAGGCTGCAATAAGAGTTACCAAGGATATAGTGAGGTAAAATTTTAGTGTTTTCATTATGTTCTCCTAAAGAGGTTACAGGATTATGAGTTGCAATTTACTTTTTAAAGAAGTTAGCATTATCTCATAACATCAGTTCGAAAACAAGGCTAAAAAATTTATTGCATTTTGTTTTTTCAGGGAAATTTTTCCGGAGGTTTCGGTTTGTTTTTAACTTAGGGATTTGGGGGGTAATGGTGTAATAAGGCATTAGAGCCGCTTTTGGGGACAAAAAAG
>CAYXPG010000022.1:0-16217 GCA_964467205.1 uncultured Pirellulales bacterium
GGGTCGGTTCAATAGTCAGCCAGTCCGGTATTACTAATGGTGATGTAATAGTTTATTGTCCTCATACAACAGCGGCGATTACCATCAACGAAAATGCCGACCCTTCCGTTGTGCACGATATACTTTTTACACTGGCCGAATTGATACCTCATCACCGCCCGGGCTATCAACATTTTGAGGGTAATTCTGATGCACATTGCAAAAGCTCTCTGGTTGGCTGCAGTGAGCAAATCCTGATAAAGGATGGGAAATTTGCCCTGGGCACCTGGCAGGGGATTTTTTTCTGTGAATTTGACGGCCCACGCAGCAGGAAAGTAATGGTCCAGGTTCGTGGGGAATAAACCCTTCTTTCTTTATGTATGACTCGGCGCCGACAATATGCGCGAAAAAAAGGCGAGGTGGTGGGACCGGCTGGGGGGGGAACCGGTGGACCACGCTGCCTCGCCGAGGTTCGTGAACTGCCAAAAGCAGTATTGCTTCACTACTTCAAGAGGTATGCGAAAAAACTAACTTTTTCAAAAAATATTGTCAAATAAAAAAAGAAAATTTTTTTTTTTGGGGGACATTGCCCCCCCTTATTTACCTAACCCTAGTAAAATCAATATACAACTTTTGGTGATAAAATGCAAGTAAAAAATCGTTTTTTTACGTTTTTTTTGCACCATTTCAATTTTTAAGCGGAAATCATTGGGCAAAAACGCTTGAAATTTAATGCTTTCCGGCTTAGATTATGGCTGATAAACTTGAAAAAGTTGTTTTTTTGGGAGTTTTTCGATGGCAAGGCCAAGGACAGTTCCAGTAGCAAAAAAAATTATTGATAGTGCTAAAGACATTCACGCAAAGATATTAAAAAGCAAAAGCCCCACAATGGTCACGCCCGTTCGTTCCTTAAGCAACGTTAAATATCAGGCCAAAACCGGTTATTTTGAGATGCTTGGCAAGAACAAGCAGCGTACCTTAACTGTAAGCACGGTAAAGACTTTCGCGCAAACCCTTAAGATGATGTCACTTGCAAAGGAATTGATTGAAGCGGATGATATGGCCACGAAACGGGAGGCCTATTATATCTCCAAAAACTGGGGCAAGGCCGGTTTCTCGGAGCAGTCAGAGTCAGATACCATTATGGACGATGTTGAAGCAATGTTCGGCGTCAATCGTGAACAATTGCGGTTTACCCCCGAGGAAAAGGGGGGCGACATAGCAGGTAGATTAATTGTTATCGATACCGACTCCAAAGGTAAAAAAATCAAAATTGATTGTACAAAATTCGGCTCCGGTGCTTATTCGATACCTGTGGAAGTTGAAAACCTGCAGTTTCAGAGTCAGGCAAAATTTATTCTTGCTATCGAAACAGCGGGTATGTTTCAAAGACTGGTCAAATACGATTACTGGAAGAGGGCAAAATGTATTTTGGTCAGTATGGGCGGCGTACCTACTCGAGCCTGCCGCAGGTTCATAAGAAGATTGACCGAGCAGTTGAAAATTCCTGTTTACGCCTTTGTTGACGGAGACCCTTACGGGTATTTCAATATTTATAGAACTTTGAAGGTGGGCTCAGGCAATGCGGCACATCTGAACAGGTTTTTCTGCGTTCCTTCGGTGCGGTTTCTCGGCGTAACCCCGCAGGATATTATAACCTATAAACTGCCGACACATCCGCTCAAGGAAGTGGACATAAAAAGGGCCAAGGATGCGCTTCGCAACGACCCTTTCGTAAAGCATCACAAGCCCTGGCAGAAGGCAATCAATCAAATGCTGAAAATGGGTGTTCGTGTTGAACAGCAGGCCTTTGCCAAACACGGTCTGGATTTTGTGGTCAATAAGTATCTTCCATTTAAGTTAAAAAATACATCGAAATTTTTGCCCTGACCTTTTTTGTGCTGGCGAGGACATCTATAAATTGATATTGTGAAAATGCTCTTGTTGCAGGTGAATCTGATTTTATTTGTTAATAGTTTTCTGGTTGCTTTTGTATGGCAAAGATTGCTGAAAAAATAGAACTAGTGAAAGATACTATTAGTTCCGCCTGTGAACGTGTCGGCAGAGACACTACCGAGGTAAAGCTCGTCGTCGTGACCAAATCTGTTACTATCGAAGCAATAAAAAGAATCGTTCGTTTGGGTTTTGTCAACCTTGGCGAGAACCGGGTTCAGCAGCTCAGAAAGGTTTCCGCTCAGGTGGCTGAATTTTTGCAAAAGGTCGATGACGAATCTTCTCTGCCCAAAAAGGTTAATTGGCATATGATTGGCCATTTGCAGCGTAATAAAGTCCGCTATGTTTTACCTATTATTTCTCTGATACATTCGGTTGACACACTTCGATTGGCTGAGGAAATAAATGCTTCGGCAGCAAAGCTGAATTTGTCTCCTAAGGTACTCCTGCAGGTCAACACCTCGAATGAGCCGCAAAAATATGGTGTTCCTGTGGGAGCTGCGGCGCATTTGGCCGAGCAGATAGTAACCTTGCCAAATTTGAAGCTGGTTGGACTGATGACGATGGCGCCGCTGACGCATAATAAGGATGTTGTTCGTGCCTGTTTTGTGCGAACAAGGGAGCTATTTGTTGAGATGAAGGGCGAGAAAATAGTCTCCCCTGAGTTTACTGAACTGAGTATGGGTATGAGTTCGGACTACGAAATAGCTGTTGAAGAGGGGGCTACCATTCTTCGCATCGGCTCGGCGATATTTGCCGGCTGATAAATTTAGGTCAGATAAAATACCAAATCCCTTAAACAACAATTCTTTTCAAACACCTGGAATATACAGAAGCAAAAAAATCAAAAAAACACAAAGTGCCCCCCCGAACAGGCCGAAATTACTTGCGTAGATTTCTGACGAAACGACCGTTAATTCAAAGTCCTATAACGCAATTGGAGGACAGTCTGTGGTTGTTGGCTTTGTCATTCGATGTGTGGCAGTGCTCTATGTAATGCCTGGATTATTCACTGAGCTGTACAGTAAGTAAAAGATGAAAATAACAAACACAAACAAGAAGATTGCTACGGTGGTGATATTCCTTGTGGTTATTGTTACCGTCTGCTGGCTGGTACAACATAACTTCAGGGATTTTGGAAAGACAGTTGTTACTTTTCTTGTTTTGCTGGCGGCAATTATTGTTGGGTATGTTTTCTATAGAAGTATCTTTAAACTTGTTATAAGCACCGGGGCGGGAGGAGATGAAACGGGCACAAAGAAGTTGGGCTCCAAAGAACCAAATGCACTTCTTGAAAAAAAGGTGCTTCAGCGCACAGCGGAACTGGAATCCGCCAATGCGATACTCAAAGAGGAGATTGCGCTGCAGCCGGTAATCCAGAGGAGCTTGCAGCAGCGCATTAAACAGCTCAGTTGTTTTTATGGGCTGTCCAGGCTTATTGAGCCGACGCAAATTTCACTGGAGCAAATATTTCAGGAAACGGTCAATCTGATTCGTAACGCACATCGGTTTCCTAAAGTTACCTGCGTAAGAATTACTTTTGATGGGGTGCAATATGTGACGGATAATTTCCATAAAACTGAAGTGAGTCAGTATGCACAGATTAAGATGTATGGAGAAAAGGCAGGAGCTATTGAGGTTTATTGTCTTGAAGACAAAACAGACAGCGGCCAGGTCCCGTTTCTTACGGAAGAGCGTGATTTGTTGGATGCGGTTGCTGAACGGCTGGGCAGTATTGCAGAACGCAAACAGGCGGCGACAAAGCTGCGATTATTTCGAAATTTGATAAACAGGTCAAATGACTGTATTTTTGCTGTAGAGCCCAAGTGGGGTCGTTTTGTGGATGTAAACGACAGGGCGTGTGACAGTCTCGGATATACTCGTGAAGAATTGCTCGATATGACCGTTAAAGACATCGAGGATTCTGTAAAGGATGACCTGTCATGGGAGAATTATGTCAAAGAGCTCAAACTCAAGGGAGATATTATTAAGGAAGGCCGACATAAGCGCAAGGACGGGACGATGTTTTTCGTGGAGACCAGTCTGAAATTTGTAAGTCAGGAAAAAGAAGATTACATAATAGCGGTTACGCGTGATATCGCCGAGCGCAAGCAGGCGGAGGAAAGACAAGCTAAACTTATACAGGAATTGGAAAGCATTAATCAAAAAGTGGAGGGTATCAATCAGGAATTGAAGGATTTTGCATATATCGTTTCACACGATTTAAAGGCACCTCTGTGGGGAATTAAGGCACTTGCTGATTGGATATCGGCTGATTATTCAGACAAGCTTGGTGAGGAGGGTCAAAAACAGATTCAGTCGCTTCTGGTACAGGTCAAAAGGATGCACAATTTGATTGATGGGGTGCTTCAATATTCCAGAGTAGGACGTGTTGAAGAAGAAATGGTTCGGGTGGATTTGAATGAGCTTGTTGGGGAGGTTATTGATATGGTTGCTCCTCCAGAGAACATTTCGATTACAGTCGAAGACCAGTTGCCTGTAGTTGAATGTGGAAAGACCCGCATTATGCAGGTGTTCCAGAATCTGCTGAGCAATGCCGTCAAATATATGGATAAGCCGCAGGGAGAGATTAAAGTCGGCTGTGTCGAAGAGGATGGTTTCTGGAAATTTAGTGTTGCTGATAATGGCCTTGGAATTGAGGAAAGGCATTTTGAAAGAATCTTTAAGATATTCCAAACGTTATCGTCTCAGGATGAATTTGAAAGCACCGGTATTGGTCTTACCGTAATAAAGAAAATTGTGGAATTATATGGCGGCAAAGTCTGGGTTCAATCAAAAGTAGGCCAGGGCAGTACGTTTTTCTTTGCATTACCGAAGGCAAAGAAGGAAGTTGCAGATGCAAAACTCGAAGCTAACGTTACTTATTGAAAATGCTCGCCGGGATATGATTTTGGTTATATGGTTAAGGCAGTTAGTTATGAAAGGTTTGTGAAAGTAATCAGGATGATTAATTTTGCCGGTCCCTAATCGAGTTATAAGATGCGGGACAAGGTTATGGAAGATTCAAGATACAAAATTTTAATGGTTGAAGACGAAGAGCTCTATCGAGAGGCATTTCTGCGATTCGTGAAAGAGGAGGAACTTCAATATGATTGCACGGAGGCAGAATCTGTTTCAGAAGCTCGGAGCATATTGAGTTCAGAGAAGTTCGATATTGTGCTCGCTGATTACTCACTCGGAGACGGCACGGCATTTGATATTCTGGATTTGGTAAAGGATACCCCCATTATATTTATTACGGGTATCGGTGATGAAAAAGTGGCTGTCAAAGCCTGGAAGGCCGGAGCCTATGATTATCTGATAAAGGACTTTGAACGAAACTATATTAAAGCTATCCCGATAACAATTGAAAATGCCATCAAGCATAAAAAAGCGGAAGAGCAAATTCGATTGCTGACAGGTGCTGTTATGAGCACCGATAATAGTGTTTATATTACCGATATGGAAGGCAACATTATCTTCGTCAACAAAGCATTTTGTGAAACTTACGGATATGGGGAGGAAGAGATTATTGGAAAACACGTTGGTATTCTCAGTGTAGAAGAACCTCAAAGCACCGATGGAGAAGACGGTCACCAGGACAGTCGTGAAGCTGACTTGTATCACAGGCGGAAAGACGGCGGTGAATTTCCGGTTTCTCTTTCTGTCTCTGTAATTAGAGATGAAAATGGAAACGAATTTGCTTTTGTCGGAGTGGCTCGCGACATTTCAGAACGAATTTTTATAGAAGATAAGGTCAGAACATTGAATCTGAAACTGAAGAGAGGAAGTCGCATAACGGGTTAACCGTTACGATTTCCGGCACATTGTACCCACCTGAATCAATAAAGCCGCATTTTTTTTGCTGTTTTATTAAAGTTATCCTGCAAAAAAACAAAAAAAGCGCAAAGTTTCCCCTTTTACAGGACGAAATTATCTATGCTGGTTTCTACCGGAATAGGCGTTAATTCAAAGTCCTATAAGGCAAATGCTATGATAAAAGCAGAATCTGCAAATGGTGTTGAGGTTAGTAAACTGATAAATGGTCTGACAGATGTTCTGTATTTGACAAACCAGGAGCAGATGATTCCTGAAGTAAAGCGGCTTTTGAGGCAGAAAAAACTTTCTTTTTTATCACTGCCAATTTACAAATTTCCCCGGATACTTCATCAACTCGAACTGGTCGGAACTGTTATTGTTGATACTAAAGGCTTGGATGTATCAGAGCAGCAGAGAGTGGCTGAAATAATCGAGTCCCTTGAGGCCCATGATATCGGGGCCATTCTGCTTGGTGACAGGATGGAAGTGCCGGTTAAAAGCTTTTCTTTGGCGCCGGCAAAAATTAGTTTTTCTATGTCTGATATGATTGAGTCTATTTCAGAAGATGAGCTCTGGGCTAAAATCAGCGTCAATCTTGCATATCGCAAAAAAAGTTCAGGAATTGCTGTAAGAGCTGCTATGCCGCCAGAGCAGAATCTGAATGTTCACGGCAATAAACTTACCGAACAACTTGATATGGTAGAAGCCCTGGTGGACAACTTGTCGGAACAGCTGAGTATGGCGGGTATTGTTCAGCGGGATTTTCTGCCGACACAAGTTCCTAATACTGATGAAATTCAATGGGCTGTGGCTTTTCTGCCTGCCGAATGGGTATCAGGTGATATTTACGATATCGTTCGAATCGATGAGCAGCACATTGGCTTTTATGTCGCCGACGTGGTTGGTCATGGAATACCTGCCGCACTTTTAACAATTTTTCTAAAACAGGCACTGGTTATGCGTCAGACCACTGAGAGCAGTTATCATATATTTTCGCCGGCGGAAGTAATGAGGAACCTTAATGTGCGGATGGCCGGACAGAAATTCTCCGGCTATCAGTTTGCGACCTGCTGTTATTGTCTGCTGAATACAAAAACTCTGCAGCTTACATTTGCCCGTGCCGGACATCCATATCCGATTTTTATCAGGGCACTGCAGCCGCCGCAACAACTGGAAACTCGTGGCTCACTACTCGGCATTTTTGACCAGGCAGAATACGTTCAACAGACCGTTCAGCTTCAGCCGGGCGATAAAATGCTTTTGTATTCCGACGGAGCGGAATCTTTTATCGGCAGTTTGGATGAACAGAACGTATTTGGTTTCAACCGGGAATTCTGTGAAATCAAGGATTTGCCGGTTCTTGAGATGATGGACAAATTCAACACGGTTTTTCAAAATCAAAAAATCAAGCCAATTGGGATTGATGATATTACGGTAGTTGGCCTCGAAATACTTTAGTCATATCTTCTATTTTGTCGTTTCAACGCCTCCTCGCTTTTGTTTATATGTACTTGGCAGAGTAGGCTTTGGTCTAAGCTTGTATAAAAACCTCAAATTCGTAATCGGAATCAAAATCTGCTGATTTTTCAGTGTATTGCAGCGTTGCCAAATACCTTTTTTGGCGTTTGGAAGACCGCAAAAGGCAGGTGCATAAATTGTTTGCAAAAACACCGTTTATGGTTATACTAATCAAGCTTGATTTTTGACGGAAATAGGCAGAGAGCTATTTTATTTAATTCGGAAGGAATGTTGCAATGGCGCAAAATGGTGCTGATTTGCAGACAATAAAAAAACTCATTGAGATAATGAGAGAGAATGACCTGCTTGAGGTGGATATAAAGCTGGTGGGAGTTGAAGTTAAGCATGGTAATGAAAAAATCCTCCTGAAACGCTCTCGGTCCCTTCAGCCGACTGTAAATGTTGTTCCGATGGCGGGTGGTAAGACGTCAAGTGCGCCGGCTGGTTCCGTTGCAGCAAAAGTGTCGACTCAATCGACTGGGACAGCCCCGCCGCAAACTGGGAATTTGGTAGAAATAAAGTCACGTATCGTGGGGACTTTCTATGCTCAGCCAAGCCCTGAATCACCGCCTTTTGTCGAAATTGGCTCAAATGTTACCCCGCAGAAGGTCGTCTGCATCATCGAGGCGATGAAGGTGATGAATGAGGTAAGGGCCGAGACGACAGGGACAATCGCCGAAGTAATGGTAACTAACGGCCAGGCTGTTGAATACGGCCAGGTGCTCTTCAGAGTCAAACCAGGGAGATAGTTGATTATTTCCTATTGATTATTAAGACCGATAAGAAAAGTCAGGAGTCAGAAAGCGATATTAAATGGTAAGCTGAAAAATGTTTTCAAAAATTTTGATAGCAAATCGTGGTGAAATAGCACTTCGAATAATCCGTGCGTGTCATGAGCTTGGTGTTGAGGCAGTTGTGGTTTACTCTGAGGCCGACAGAGATGCCCCATACTTAGAGTTTGCCGACGAAGCCATTTGTATCGGCCCGGCAGAACCGGCTGAAAGCTATCTGAACATTCCGCGTATCATAAGTGCCGCCGAAATTGCCGATGTTGATGGAATCCATCCGGGTTACGGTTTTCTTGCTGAGGATATAAATTTTGCGCGAATATGTCAGGATTGCGGGATAAATTTTATCGGTCCATCTGTCGAGGCGATGCAATTGCTCGGCGATAAGGTTGAGGCCCGTAAACTTGCGCGTGAAGCAAGGGTGCCGGTTGTAGCCGGCTCGGAAAATAGCCTTGAAAATGAGTCCGAGGCATTAAAACTGGCAGAGAAGGTCGGCTATCCTGTGATGATAAAAGCCGCTGCCGGCAGTGGAGGCCGCGCAACGAGAGTTGTACATAATGACGTTGGCTTAAGTTCGTCTTTTAGCGAAGTGCGGGCCGAAGCTGAAGCCGCATTCTCCGACCCAAGGGTCTATCTCGAAAAGCTCATAGTTGAACCTCGCTACGTGGAGGTGCAGGTAATGGCCGACAAGGCCGGCAATGCGGTGCACTTTTATGAACGGGACTGCACCATTCAACGACAATATCAAAAGATGATTGAGGAATCACCCTGTCCGGTGCTGGATGAGCGCGGCAGAGAAGAGCTTTGCAGGGCGGCCTTGAAGATTGTTAAAAAAGCTAAGTGCGTTAATGCAGCTACGGTCGAGTTTCTTCTGGACAAGGACAAAAAGTTTTACTTCATTGAGGCCAACACACGTATTCAGGCCGAACATCCTGTTACTGAAATGGTTACCGGCCAGGACTTGATTAAGTGGCAGATAAAAATCGCCGCCGGTGAAACCATAGAATTGAGCCAAAGGGAAATAAAGCATAGCGGAGCGGCTATCCAGTGCCGAATAAAGGCCGAAGACCCGGCGAACGATTTCAAACCCTCTGACGGCACGATTACCAGATATATTCCGCCCGGAGGCCCCGGCGTCAGGGTCGATTCATACGTCTATCAGGGCTGGACTGTGCCGGAAGGTTACGATTCGATGATTGCTAAAGTCATTGTCCATCAAAAAAACAGGGAGGGAGCCATAAACACGATGAAGAGGGCTTTGAGCGAGTTTGTTATTGGGCCGACCCCGACGACGATACCTGCCTGCCTCGATATCATATCGCATAACCTTTTTGCCAAAAACAAAATCGATACCGGTTTCGTAGAAAGAAATTTTTAATTTAAACCAAGGAGTAAAGAACCTGCGAAAATTCTACCACTTTTTTTTTAATCTATTTGAACACAATATAATACGAAGGAGAATTCAATGAAACATTTGCTTTTAATTGTCACACTGTTGCTTTCGGCGATGGCATTATTGCCTGTTGCCAAAGCAGCTACCGACAGCAATATAAACTCTGCTTTTTCCGTTGAAAAGTTTTCAACAGAACAAACAATGCGATGTCTTCGACCTGAGCACATATCAGCCATGCAAAAGGTATTCGATAGCCGGCCTCAGAACCTACAAATGCAAAATGCAATCACTGTTACTCCTGTTAACAAACTTGCCCTTAACCGCAAAGTCGTCACCAGTATTGACGATTCTTTTTCATGCAAGCTCGATGATTGGGATGTAACCGATCAAAAGAAATCCGGCCGCTGCTGGATGTTTGCAGGGACAAATCTTTTACGTGTTGGCGCAATGAAAAAAATGAATCTCAAGGAGTTTGAATTTAGCCAGAGCTACCCTTTTTTCTGGGACAAAATTGAACGTGCCAACTATTTTCTGGAGTCGATTATCAAGACCTCTTCCCGCCCCGATGGTGACCGCACAGTTGACTTTCTACTTGCGAATGTACTTAGCGACGGGGGACAGTGGAACATGTTTGTTAACATCATCCAAAAATATGGAGTAGTCCCCAAATCTGTTATGCCGGAGAGCGAAAGCTCGTCAAACAGTTCTTTGATGAATAAGAGGCTTAAAGCCGGATTGCGCTAACGCGCCAAGGTTTTACGAGACTTACAGTCGCAAGGTGCCACTGCGGAATATTTACAACAGGCTAAACACGAAATCCTTACTATTATCTACCGCATTCTCTGCATTCACATGGGTACTCCGCCGAAACATTTCGATTGGCAATGGCGGGACAAAGACAACAAGTTTCTTCGGGATGGTCAAATGACCCCGCACCAGTTCTTAAAAAAATATGTAACACTGGATTTGGGCGAATATGTTTGCTTAGTGCACGATCCACGCCCCAGTAATCGTTTTGGACAGACCTTTACCGTTGCTTATCTTGGTAATGTGGTTGGAGGTGAACCCGTTCTATATTTGAACGTTGACATTCAAACGATGAAAGATATTGCTATGCGCACCCTGCTTGATGGCGAACCGGTATGGTTCGGATGTGATTGCAGCAAACAAATAGACCGCGATCTCGGTCTTTGGGATATCCAGCTGTTTGATTATGACGATGTCTATGGGACACACTTTAGCTTGAACAAGGCTGACAGGCTTATATATCATCAGAGCAAAATGAATCATGCTATGTTGTTTACCGGCGTGGATGTAGTCGATGGTAAGCCTCGCCGATGGAGAGTAGAAAATAGCTGGAGTGATAAAAGTGGAAAGAAAGGTTTTTACATTATGGATGATTCCTGGTTTGACGAGTATATGTTTGAAGTTGCAGTTCGCAAAAGCTATTTGTCAGACCAATTTCAGAAAGCACTTGAACTCAAACCTATCATTCTGCCTGCCTGGGACCCAATGGGCTCTCTGGCAAATTAATTATCCTCAGCTGCTTTAGATTTAGTAGTTCTGCAGCCAGTCGAATGGTGAAGTATCAATACATCACTTTTCGTGGGCGATTAGGTCATCGTAGGATTGGCGTTTTCTGATGATGGTGAATTTATCGCCGTCAACGAGCACTTCGGCGGGGCGGCATCGAGCATTGTAATTACTGCTCATAGTAAAGCCATAAGCACCGGTAGTAAAGACGGAGAGTAAGTCGCCACGTTTTACCGGCGGCAGTGCCCTGTCTTTTGCAAAGAAATCCGCCGACTCGCAAATCGGCCCGACCACATCCACAATTTCAGCCCCGGCGGGCTTGAGAGTGCTGTCGCGCCGGCCAGGGAGGAATTGTTCATCCACTTTTGCAGGCCAAATGAAGTGAAATGCGTCGTACAGCGACGGGCGAATCAGGTCGTTCATTCCAGCATCGACAATAACAAACTTTTTACTGCCGCCCTGTTTTGTATAAAGGACGCGTGTAAGCATTATCCCTGCGTTGGCGGCAATGCTTTTGCCGGGCTCGAGGATGAGCTTAAGGTCTTTGTCTTTGAGCAGCGGGATGATGCCTGTTGCGTAATCGGCTGCTGAAGGTACGGTATCAGACTCATAATCGGCGCCATAGCCGCCGCCCAGGTCGAGCGCCTCGATAGTGTGGCCTTTGCTGCGCAGCCGGTCAATAAGCGGCAAGATTTTTTTGACGGCTTCGACATACGGGGCAATCTTTTTCCCGCTTGAGCCCAGATGCACATGAAGCGCACAAAGCCGCACAGCCGGGTTGTCACCGTAATTGGCGAAAACTTTCAGTGCACGCTCGATATCGACACCGAACTTTGTTTCTCTTTTTCCTGTTTTCAAAAAGATGTGGGTTCTATACTCAACATCAGGATTGACACGGAGGGCAACTTTGGCCTGTTTGTTTTGTTGCTGCGCTAATCGAATAAGGTTTTGAAGTTCCGCTTCCGATTCGATATTGAAATAACCGATGCCGGCATTTAACGCTTCGACAATTTCGGCATCCGTTTTGCCGACCCCTGCATAAACGATTTTTGCCGGCCGGCCTGCGGCTTTTAGAACACGATAGAGCTCTCCGCCGCTGACGATGTCAAATCCACTGCCTGCTTCTGCAAGAATCCGCAGGATATTTATATTGCCGCACGCTTTAACGGAATAGCAAATGGTAGTTTCAAGTTCGCTGTAGGCGTTCTGAATCTTTTGCAAATGGTCGATGAAGGTTGCTTTGCTGTAGATGTAGAGCGGCGTTCCGACTTCGGCGGCAATTTCTTCGACGTCTGTCTTTTCAGCAAATAGTTTCCCGTTTTTATAATTGAAGTAATCCATATGGTTATTCTCTATCGTGAAGGTTACAAAAATTAGCCCTGCTGCAACAACACTTTCAATGGGTATTATAGGTAATTATCGGACAATTGCAAAAGAATTGTCAGGGGGGTGCAGCCGTACTCGTGGGAGAAGATTGTGAGGAAAATATACTGAGGATATTGCGCAGAAAAAAATGGAAGGTTCCCTCGCAACGAAAGAACCTTCCATCTTAGCATAATCAGTTGTAGTGCTGATATTTTCGCTAAATCGTTATGCTATCTTTTTCTCTTCTTAGCTTTTTTCTTCTTAGCTTTTTTCTTCTTAGCTTTTTTCTTCTTAGTTTTTTTCTTCTTCTTCTTTGCTACTTTTTTCCTGGCGGTTTTCTTCCTGGCTGTTTTCTTTTTGGCTTTTTTCCTTTTTGCTTTTTTCTTTGCCATTACTTTACCACTACCTTTCGATTAATTAAATTCCTTTTCAAATTAATTTCATAATACTTTTATATTCAACAAACACTTTCAAATAACTCATCAACAGCTATTAACAACCATTGTTACAGTTTTTATCGTCCAAATGTTTAAAAATACTTCATAAAAATTTTTACTATCGGTCTCTTACACAACTTTTTAGATTGTCAACTAAATTCTCTAATGCAATGATGCAACTTGTTTTATTGTTGCTAAAGTTTTCAATTAAGGTTGTACTTAACGCATGGTTTTGCTTAGAATGCAAAAACCCTTGTCAGGAATATTTGTGATAGGTGCGTTTTATTTAACTTACAGGCCTATTTGAGCGAAATTGACTATGAAGGAAAGCGTCGCATTTTTGTCACCGCATAGTTGTTCAAAGCTTTTAGAAACGTTATGATTTGAGCTGAAGCTGAATTACTTTTTAGAAACTTTTGTTGCTTTTTGACTAATTTATTGTCTAAAAATTTTTTGCTTTTTTTGCAATATTCTTTAAAATAACACACAGTTTTTTTGTTAATTGTTTTATGGCGAAAAGAAAGACGATTTTATTTGGTGGTACGTTTGACCCGATTCATATCGGCCATACCACGGTTGCTGCCGAGGCGGGCGAATATATCGGCGCAGAGGAAATCATTATTATTCCTTCAAAGTGCTCTCCTCTCAAGGAAACTCTTCCTGCAGCAAGCGATGACGACCGTCTTAAAATGATAGCACTTTCAATCGCCGACGAGAAGAAGTTCAAGTTAAGTGATTACGAACTGAAAAAACCCGGACCGAGCTACACTTTGGAGACCATAAGATGGTTTCAAAAAGAGTTTGGCAGTGATACTTCAATCTATTGGCTCATCGGGGCAGATAGTATTGATGAAATGCCGCATTGGTATGGTATTGTTGAGCTGATTGATGAGTGTAGTTTGTCTGTGATGTACAGGGCCGGCTGTGAACAGCCGAATTTTGCCAAATTTATTTCTCTCTGGGGCTCCGGGCGTGTAGAAAAGCTTCAGCGAAACGTTATCAAAACCTCTCTGATTGATATAAGCAGTACCCAAATACGAAACCGATTGGCAGCAGGAGGTGATGCAGCCGATATGCTGCATCCATCTGTCGCTGACTACATCCGCAAACACGACCTCTACAGGTCAAAAGCCGGGCCTTAACAAAAATTACAAACGGCCAATCGAAGGTGGAAAATTATTTGCCTTTATGGGATGTCTGTGTTAATATTAATGCAGTTTGGGGCCATAGCTCAGATGGGAGAGCGCTTGCATGGCATGCAAGAGGTCGTGGGTTCGAATCCCATTGGCTCCATTTTGCCCGTCTTCTTATATTTTTTTATTCCTGAAAATAGAATCGATTCAATCCAGTTGCGGCAAAATCCCTTTATATTCGGAGGCGTTTTAACTTGACCGGATGGATGTAGCCTGTTATCATCATTGAATTATTTTTTGAGAGAATTCGGAATAAATTGTATGAAGTCATTTAACCGGATATTCAAATACGTTTGGCCGCAATGGCCTCATATTATAGTCATTATCTTCAGTGCGATATTGATTAGCCTGCTGTTTTCACTCAGTTTTATGACGATTATCCCTTTGCTGAAGGTGATGATGGAAGAGGAGGGTCTGCACGGCTGGGTTGACCGGAAGGTATCCTGCCAGCGGTACGGCCTGGAGTTTTATGTCCCGGGCAGGAGCGATTTTGTCGACCCTAACAAATCTGATGTTATATACTATCTTCTTGTGACGGGTGTTGAAGATGATTCTCCGGCGCAGGGTGCCGGCCTGCACAGTGGTGACTGGATTGTCGGGGTCGGTGATTTTCTGGTTGGTCAAAAGCACAGCAAAATCAGTTCAGTGACGCTCCTTAAGAAACTTTCGACAGCGGGCAATAATACTGATTTGCCCATTCAATATAAGCGTTTCGATGAGCTTGGCGGTTACCAGTTACAACTTGGCCGGTTTAATACCGGGCAAAGACCGTTTTATCTTGACTACCTCGAGCGGGCAATGAGTCATATTCCAAGGCGGCAAACTCCCGCTAATAAGACGCGTGCCGTCAGTATTATTATAATTTTGATGGCGGTCTTTACCGTCGGCAGGTGTACAGCAAGGTTCTTTCAGCAGTATCTGGCAGAAAGAGTTGCGCAAAAGGCGGTCGGCAACCTACGAGAAGAGATGTTTTCTCACGTGGTCGATATGCCGATTGGCTTCTTTGCAAAAGAAAACCCAAGTGACGCCGTAAGCAGGCTGATTCGCGATACAGGCGAACTTAGCAAAGGCGTTAGAATTCTTTTTGGCAAAACCCTTAGAGAACCTTTGAAAGCGGCTGGTCTGGTTGTAGGCGCAATGTGGCTGGACTGGAAGCTGACGCTGATATTTTTGTGTAGTGCACCTCTGGTAGTAGGGGTGGTTGTCAGGTTAGGCCGAAAAATTAAGCGGGCTACCAAAAAATCACTTGTCAACTGGAGTTTGATGCTTGGTAAGCTTGAAAGCGCTTTTAGTTCGATGAAGGTTATTAAGGTTTATAACCGCCAGGATTATGAGAATGAGAATTTCCACGGCATTAATAAAAAGCTGCTAAGGCAATTGTTTCGGATAGCTAAAGTTAACGCTACTATGGCACCTGTCCTGGATGTCCTTGGAATGCTGGCCGGCGGGGCGGCACTGCTCTTCGGTGCTCACTGGGTTGCCAGACAGGAAATTGACCCCTCCGAGTTTCTTGCACTTGTTGTATTGTTAGGTGCTGCATCAGATTCGGTTCGCAAAAGCAGTGATATATGGAACAAGATTCAGCAGGCCAACGCCGCCGCTGAACGGATATATACGATTGTAGATGAATTGCCGGAGAAAGAGGCAGCCGGCGCTATAGAGCTTGAGCCGATGAGAAGTGAAATCCAGTTCCGGGATGTTGTATTTACCTATCCCGATGCGCAGGAGCCGGTATTAAAAGGGATTAATCTCTGCATCAAGGCCGGGCATAATATTGCTATCGTTGGCCCCAATGGTTCAGGTAAAACAACTCTGGCAAATTTGATACCAAGGTTCTACGACCCCGACAGCGGCCGGATATTGATTGACGGCAAAGACATTCACAATACGACTCTGTTCAGTCTGCGAAGCCAGATTGGAATGGTTACGCAAAATGTGGTAACCTTCAATGATACTATAGGTGCAAATATCGCCTATGGTAAAGCCGGTGCCACGAGGGAAGAAATAATTGCAGCGGCCAGACGTGCCTTTGCAGATGAATTTGTTTCTACAATGCCTGACGGTTATGATACGATAATCGGCGAATATGGCAGCGGCCTCAGCGGCGGACAGTTACAGAGAATTGTTATAGCAAGGGCTATCTTAAAAAACCCGGCGATACTGATTTTCGATGAAGCCACCAGTCAGGTCGATGCCGACAGCGAGGCCAAGATTCACAAAGCCATCGAGGAAATTATGC
>CAYXPG010000023.1:0-15943 GCA_964467205.1 uncultured Pirellulales bacterium
GTCTCCCACCAACTGCGGTCACCGCTTGTCTCTGTTCAGCAGTATTTTGAGGTAACCCTGGAAGGATTTGCAGGTGAGGTGGCCAACAAGCAGAAGGAGATGATAGAAGATGCAAGCGAACGTATTGACGGTCTTTTAAGGCTTATTAACGATTGGTTCAATATGTCCCACATCGAAGCCGGCAACCCAACAGAAAAATTCGAACCGGTGGCTTTAGCTCCCATTCTTTCCGAAACTATGAAACTTTTGAAACCGCTGGCAGATGCTAAGAAAGTTACCCTGGAGCTGGATTTTCATGATGGCCTTCCCGAAGTTCAGGGCAATGGAGAAAGTTTAAAGCAGGCGTTCACAAACCTGGTCAGTAATGGAATAAATTACAATCGGCAAGGAGGAACAGTGACCGTAAGTACAAAGGAGAAAGATAATCATTTAGTGGTGGAAGTCTCTGATACAGGAATAGGGATTTCCCAAGAGAATTTGAATTTTATCTTCGACGAGTTTTTCAGAGTAAAGACTGAAGAGACTCGTGGTATTACCGGCAGTGGACTGGGACTGCCGATAGTAAAGAGGATAATTAAAGCCCATAACGGGTCTATAAAGGTAGTCGGCGAACCTGGCAAAGGCACCACCTTCACGGTAATTGTGCCAAAGAGCAAGGTAAAACGATGAAAATAGTAAAACTGCCCAAAGAAAACCTTGCGGGATTATCGGTGTTAATATAATGGCAGCCCTTTCAGATTTTGATGACCTTGTACAATGTGCTGTGGATGAAGGAGCAAATATACTTTTTCTTGATGCAGGACTTCCAATAAGGCTTCCTAAAATATTGCCACTGGATAAATTAGGAGAACTGCGCACCAAATTTATCCCTATTGTATCTTCTGCCAGAGCGGCAAAAATTATATTTAGATCCTGGGCAAAACAGTGCTCCCATGTCCCGGATGCTGTAGTGGTAGAAGGACCATTGGCTGGCGGGCGTCTCGGTTTCAAAAAAGAGCATATCGATAATCATCACTGATACGTTTTTGGTTATTGGTTACAGCCGCGCCATCAAGTTGATGGGTATCCTAACTTGAGGATTCAGCCTGATTTATAAGAATGGGCGATACTGGACTCGAACCAGTGACCTCACGGGTGTGATCCGTGCGCTCTAACCAACTGAGCTAATCGCCCTGAATGCCTCATATTAGAACCGCCTGCCCCGTTGTTTGTCAAGCTTTAATCGCTGATTGGTTTGTACTTTGAACAACGAGACACCGGTCACCTGCCGCCGACTCAGCCTGTTTCTGTCGTTACAAAGGGGCGCCCCCAGACGCGATGTAATGCGTTTGGGGAACCCAGTTAATTCGTCCGAGTTTGACGCCTTTTTGGCTCAATATTTTTTCCGCAGTTTTGTTGATTTCACCTACACATCCTCGAAGCACAATTATCTCCATACAATCGTGGGCATCAAGGTGGATGTGCATAGAGCAGATGGTTTGCAGTAAATGAGAGTGTTGCAGGCCGGTTAACTTTTCCATCAGTTTTGTCGAATGATGGTCATAGACAAGGCATACTGCAGCAACCGCCCTGGCCTTGGGATTGCTTATTTGCTCCCTGCTTAGCTGCTCGCGCAGAAGGTCACGTATGGCCTCGGAGCGGTTCTGATAGCCCTGTTTGGCAATCAGCTTGTCGAACTTTGAAAGCAGCTTCTTATCTAATGAGACCCCTATTCGCTCAATTCGTTTCATTTTGATTCTCCCATAAATACACTCACTCCTGAAATCATCCTCTTCAATTTCTCGATTTCCAATCGACCATACTAAAGCGTATTTTACCCGATAAAAATTTTTTTAAAAGAACCATTTTTCTATTGACACAGTAGCACGATTGCTGTATTTTTATGCGCAAAAACAATACCATTAGCTTTTTGGAGGTATGAATTATGAAAAGGTCAAATGTAGGAAAGACATCCTTTGTGGTATTGTTGCTTGTTTTAAGCAGTTTTGTGTGTGGCGATACCCACCGAGAGGTGCAGTCTGTTGACGAGTACGGTGATGGAAACCACCCGGCTCTGCTGACTAGCGACAAAGTTACGGTCGAGGGTATAATTCTCAATCGGCCGGACTTTATGTTGGATGCCGAGCCAAATCAATATTTTCCCGGCCCCGGCCCGGGTGCAATGTGGCAAATATACATTCAGGGTGAAGGCGACGACCACGCTGGTACCGCCGTCTGGATGGGCCAGTGCTATGGCAACCTGCCCTTCGGCGACGGCACATATAGCGACCCAAACTGGCTCAATGAGCTTTATCGGTTAAGCCATGACCCCTGCATCGGCTACGAGTTTGCACCCGGTGACAGGGTCAGAGTAACAGGTCTGCTAAAATTCTATGGCGGAAAAACAAATATTAATGAACGACATAGTACCAACCAAGACAGGAATTTGACTATTGAGTTAATAGAGGCCGGCGTTGGCCGTCCCCAACCTGAGGTTATTACACTCGACGATGTCAAAGATGGCAGCGACAACTTCATTTTTGACTCCAACCGAGAGTTTGGTTGCGAGTATTATCAGGGCCGTCTGGTCAAAATCAACGATGTCAACTTTGTGGATGCAAATTCCTGGGGCCCCAATGCAACACTGACGATAACCGATGGGCAAAAGACGTTCCCTGTAAAGTTAGGGATAGGTTGGGGTATTCGTCCGGATTCAAATAATTTAGTCGAGCCCTTTGATGTTGTCGGTATCTTTGACCAGGAAGGCGGTCTTAAAGACAACTACCATATCTGGGTGCTGAATTACGATGGCAACGGCAGGGTTTTAACCGACCGCGGCTACGCCAGGTATAATCTGCCTGGTGAAATTAATAAGGATGGCAAGGTCGATATGTTCGACTTTGCCTGGCTCGCCGATAACTGGCTGGATTGTGTTGTCGGTACCGGTGCCTGTGGTGGGAGTAACTGATAAGGTATTTTTTTTGAATAAGTGTCTGTTGTGTGCCCGGGGCTTTATGTGAGTGCTCTGTTATGAAGAATGGATTTACGCTAATTGAGTTGCTTGTAGTTATCGCTATTATTTCATTGTTGATGGCGATACTGACGCCGGCGTTGTCCAGGGCGCGCGAGCAGGCAAAAATTGTTGTCGTCAATGGCGAGCTTTACTGTATCGCAATGGCACTTGAATCTTATTCTATGGACAATGAAAATAAGTACCCACCTACTCGGGCAGACTGTAACCCCTGGGCACGCAAACACGCCTATGCCCTGCCTCAAGAGCTGGTTGACCAGGGCTACCTGCCGAAGGGCGAGATAGGTAAGGTGCGTTTTGCCAAGATTGAGGATAAATTCAACAAGGGGTGCGCCTATAAATACATCACCCTTGGCCCAAGGTATGACTATCACGGTACGCCATTCGGTGACCAGCCACTATATATACCTGAGGGCTTTCCGGACCGTGAAAGAGAAAATCTAATCAAGTATAAGGACTTTAGAACATCGCCAGTTACATGGGTGCTTTTTAGTGTAGGTCCGAAATGTGATAAACAAAGGGTTGAGCAAGGAAACTTCCCGCTTACAAAGGGCTTTCCTGTTTCAAGACAATTTTGGTATTCACCTCAGACACGCAAAGGTATACTCACTCGAATACGGCTGAAAAAAAGTCAGCATATAGGTTCGTTTGAGACTAAAGGGTAAGCATAAAAACAATTTTAGAGTTATATATATAAAGTTGCCGAACATGAACAGTGGACGAGTAAAAGAAACAATCATTACATTTGTTTTTGCGTGGTTTGCAGCCAGCATATTCATCGGAGGATGTGCGACGAACTACGGAGGTTTTATAATGCCAACAGAAAAGAAAGTTTGTATCATGGATTTGAGAAGGGATGCGGAATATCAAGAACTCTTAGGCGGCAAGCCACAAACGTGTGGAATGCGCTCAGGCAGGGTATATTTGCAGCCCGGCGAGACCTGCGGCCAACATAGTACTGACCACCACGAAGAAATGCTTGTTTTTCTTTCCGGCCAGGGTCTGGCACTAATCGACAAAGAACAAAACGCCTACCCCGTCGGCGAAGGAAAAGTGTCCTATATACCGCCGCATACGACCCATAACATTAAAAACACCGGCACTGAACCGCTTATTTATATCTACTGTGTTGCTCCTGTGCAATTGAGTGCCGAAGACCACTCAAAGCAGCATGAACACCGCCATTAAATAGTCGCAGCGAATTCTTTTTTGTGCAAAGAAAAAGGGGGTATGAGCAAAACAGGGATTTTGTTAAGTGTGGCGTTTTTGTTGAGCTTGGTGAAACTTACTAAAAAGTGCGCTAATGGTTAACACAATCCCCAAAAATAAGGCAATCGCAGGACCCATTGAAAAATCCAGGTAATATGAAGAGAGCAGGCCGCCTATGGATGCTACCGTAGCAGTTGCCCAGGCAATAAGTGTGCGTGTGCCCCAACGTGAAGAGAATAGAGCTGATGTTGTAGCTGGAATAATAAGAAAAGCAAACACAGTTACTACACCAGTGACTCGTACTGCGAATGTAATAACCACTCCCAGCAACGCATAGAATACAAAATCCCACTGTGTCACCTTCAAACCTTGCGTGACAGCCTCTTGGTAATTTCCCGAAATTTTTAACAGCGGTTTTCTGAAAATGTAGAAACAAAAACCAACAGCAGAAAAGAACACCAGACACAGCAAAATATGTTGCCACGTTACCCACAAGAGCTTGCCCGCAAGCATTTCCTCTGCATGTTCATGGCCGCGCGCAATGCCAATCAAAAACATCGCTGCCGCAGCAGCAATAGCGTAAGAAATCCCTATCACTGCCTCAATGGAGATTTGTACAATTTTTTTCCTGGCGACAGCATAGAACGCTGATATAAGAAAAACACAACCTAATGAAAATAAGTAGGATATCGGTGAGTCTTCTTCCACTTTGAACGCAAGATGTGCCGCAATAGAACCTACCGCCGCAACCGAAGCAACGGCAATATCGATGAAGATTACCTCTCTTTTGAGTACATGAATACCCAAATATCCAAGCATTGCACCTATGATCAAACACATCAGAAATGGTAAGCCAAGAATTTGCAGCATTATTTACATCCTTTCGAGTTTAAGCTGCGCCGAGAAAGCAGGCATCGAAGAATCATTGCACAAACAAAAAAGATGCCTAAGGATAATACAAGGGTCGGTCCATATGGGAAGTTACAGAAATATGATACCCCCAGGCCGAGAACACAGGCCACAAATCCCACACTCCAGCCGATTAAAACAGCCCCGGCCCATTTCTTGGTGAACATGGCGGCAATAGCAGCTGGGATCATAAGAAAGGAATACGCCAATAGAACACCGGCGATAGGGACGATTAAGACCGTGATAATTCCTTGAGTGGTGAAAAATAAAAAGTCCCACAGCTTTTCGTTTTTTAACGTTTGTGGTTCTTCTGCTAAAGCAATGAATTTATATCGTAACTTGTAGTGAAACAAAAGCAAAACAATGTAAATAACGACTGTCACACTAACTAAGGGCCAGGTTACCCATAATAGACACCCGGAAAGAGTCGTTGTTAGGTAAGGTTCTACACTACGGACTATATCTGTCAATAGTAGTGAAACAACCAGCGCCATAGCGTAGAGGATGCCGATAACCGCCTCTCGTGGTATGGCCCGCGTCTTGGGTTTTATTAGGGCGAGTAAGAACGAGCCAAAAAGTACCGCCGCCATAGCCAACACATAGGAACCGGGGGAGGCATATTTACAAAGGGCTGCTACCCTGGCTAATACAGGGTTGTCAGAAAAGGCGTAATTGGCGTAGATGGCGACACCCACCATAGCGCCGAGCGCAGCTAATTGGTCCAGAACCAAATCAGAAAATATCAAGGTTCGCCGGATTATATGAAGACCAAGGTAAGTATGCAAAATCAGCACCACTGCAATCAGACTAATCTGTAGTAAAAATAGTTCTATAGTTTCCGACATTGCCTTTTCCCCTCATAGATTAAACGAAATCATGTTGGCTAAAGGCCTAATTACTCAAAAGACCTTTATTTTTCGCTCCTGCCAGCAGTTCGTTAATCCAGTAGTCAACAAGCTGAAAGTAATCTTCGGTCTCCGGGGTTCCGCCCACAAACAGAGGGACGATGACTGCTTGGGCGCCGGTCTTGTTAGCTACAGTCCTGACCTTATGTTCGTCAAAGTAGCTTGCAGCAAGGATAATGCGAATATTCTTTTCACGCATCATGCTAATCAGATTTGTCACATGTTTGGGCGAAGGTGGAATTCCGGGTTTTGATTCAATGGTAGCGGCTTCTTTCAGCCCGAAGAGATTTAAGAAATAGCTCCAATTTTTGTGATAAACAACTACAGGTGCCCCCCGCAAAGGAAGCATCTTTTTCATCCAGCCACCCAGTTTGTCAATTAAAGGTTTTCCTTGTAGTTTATTTTGCTCTAAAAACTCAATCAACTTGTCCTTCTCGGCCAGCTTGCAGAGGGTCTCTCCACCGAGCAGTTTGACTAATTCTTCACCAAATAAACGCTTATCCAGTTCATCCTGCAGTTTTTTCAAGTTTTCTTCATAAAAATCTTTGCCCTGTGGATCGTTCTTAATTAAACCGGCGGCAATGTTCCATACTGCCTGCTTGGTGTTAATTGGGCTGGTGGTAATATGAGGGTTGCCGAATACATGAACATCACCTTCGATTTGCGAAATAACTTTGGGTTTTTCAACCAATTTTATACCTTGCGACACTGCGACATAGCCAATTTCTCCGCTGCGGACCCGTTTGTTACCGGATTTGTTAACCACAGTTGGCAGCCAAAGTTCAAGGTCGAGCCCCGTCGCTATTAGTAAATCAGCATTCATGACCATATTTACAAAGGAGGGCTTAGGCCTGATATGATGAGGGTCTTGAACGCTATGAACAATGGAACTGGTGGTAATCCGTTCGCCGCCAATAACTTTGGCTAACACAGCGTAGTCGGGCAGGGTGGTTACCACTTGCAGGCGCCCCCTCTTCCGCATGCGCAGCCGCCTTTGTTCTTGGGCAGCGCTGTCATCGTGCAAACATAACACCACCGATAAAACAATGAACATAATTAAGATGACAGAAGTTTTTCTTGCCATTGTAATTGCCTCCTTATTTTGATTTTAGTAACTCAAACTGACCGTTTTGCTGGCTCGTATCAACATAACTCGTTTTCTAGCAAGGTATTATATGCCCTGAAAACAATAATGAAATTAGCCATCCGCCACAAGCGGATTCCACAATTTTGCATTTTACATTTTGATTTTTGCATTTTCAAACTGACCATTGGTCAGTTTGAGTTTAGTAACGTTCATGCTTATGAGGCCCAGCAGCAAAAATTGCCTGGAACCAAACTACGTGTTCAGGACTTTCCATACCGCGTCCATTTGCGTAGTCATACTCACAACGAAACTTAACCCATTCGCTCTGCCACCAGGTTATATATGGACATATTTGCCAGCGATAGGCGCCCTTTGCTGAGTAGGCTAATGGAAAATGAATAGGATGCTCCTCGTTGACTAACGTTTCGTTAGCATAATTTTTACTATCCGGCTTAAAGTAATCAAACCTGATTCCAACATCCACGTTTCGGGCTACTTTAGACTGCAGGTAGCTGTAAGCGCCCCAGGCCTTTAAATTATCCTTTCCGGAATTATCCGGGGCCAGGATGTCTCGATTGAGTAGATATACTTCACTGCGCCATTCCACATTGCGGTAGAGCGCTCGCTCTGCAGGTTCCCATAGAACAGATAAATCTACTCCAAACACCTGAGTTCCTAAAGTACCGTTTTCTTTTTCGTAACCACCGCCTTTATCCACATCCCATTCGTCATTCCAACCAAACAGGCCTGTCAAGCCAAATTCCAGGTAAGTATCTCTGGAAAGGTCTCGATAGTTTTTGTAACGGAAAAGTAAGCTGGGGTTGCCCAGTGTGTCTCCGCCAAACAAACGTTCATTTTCGGTATTAGTAACCTGCAAAGTCAGTTCCTGACAAGCCTTTCCCCACTTAGGCAATGTCCACTCAATAGATGCTCCAGTTTGATTTAAGCCTCCATCACCGAAGATTCTCCGCAAGACCAAAGGATACTGAACCTGGTCCAGGGCATCTTCATGCCAACGGTTGACCACACCAAATTGCTGGCGGAACCGACCCAGGTCCAGATTGGCGTTTTCGAATATTGAAAAACGGGTAAAGTAAATCTCTTCGAGGTCTATGCCTTCATCGCTTATGTGCGTAGTGGCTTTAAGCCTCGAAAACGGGTCGAGATAGGATTGAAAATTTAGTTCAAGACCTCGAATTTCAGCGTCAGTACGTTTTCTGGTCTTTGACTGGTGTCTATAGTGCCCGATAAAATCCCCGGAAACACTGATTTCCGGATTGAGCTTTTGCAAACTAAGGCCGCCAAATTTATAAACAGTTTCTTCGGGTGCTTTCTTTTTTTCTTTCTCGCCGGCTATGCTTTCGGCCAGTTCACGCAACTTGACGAGCTCATCCTCTGCCTTGGTCTCTTCGGGGACAGACGCAGCTTGATGAAGTTTTTCGATTTCATCTTTCAATGCCTTGATTTCCATCTCATGTTGTCTTTTCATTTCGTCCATCTGGTGTTTAAGTTCAAGCATTTGCTGTTTAAGTTCCCCGAGATCGGTATCTTTGGTCTGGATATTTTGGGCAAGACCAACAGTGGAAAAACCTATCATGACCAGAAACAAGACCATACATATCATCATTTTAACTCGCATATCTGCATCTTCCTTTCGACTACTTGCACATTAGCCACAACAGCCTGCAACCTTTTCTTTTTGGGTGACTGCTCTATCTGTTGGCGATACGAAGCCTTCCACTTCTAAGATTGCATTTGCAGCGCAAATACATGTGTTTATCTGCACGTCAGGAAATAACAAATAAGGGAGGTGCTCGTGAAGTGATTGAGTACATCCAATCGCTATGGTTCAATAATGTTAAGCGGGTTGAGGGTTGTAAAATAATGTGGCTTTCGGTGATAAATAAGGCCGGTCCGTAACTGGTTTCCATCGAGTCCGAACCAGCCAAAAACACACAAGCTGGGCATAAGTGGTTACATGATACAATGTCTGTGGCAGCCGAGTTATGACAGTCCTCACTGTGAAATAAGTTAATTGCCACCGTCACAAAAAAAAATGCAACAGCGACCAAAACCGACATTGCCTTATGGTTCATGTGCTGCTCGTTAGAAGAAGTACACATATTTTTAATTGCTTCTGCTGATTTCACAATTATGCCCGATATCTTGTGTGCATGATTCTACAGATATCAACATGATGCGTCAATATTTATTTTACCTCATTGTTCCATCAACATTTCTACAATTTCAGTAATTTTATTGACTTAGCAGTACTCATTTTAAGATTTCTTGACGGCTTGATGAACTGATACTCACAGACCGAGGAACTGAATGGCCATACCGCAAAGACATATTGTTGCTCCTGCTATGGCGTGAGTAAAACGCTGCAGATAGGTAAACCGAATAAAATTCACCCCTGCTCTGGAAAGAAGAACCACACCCAGCATGGTTCCAATCGTAACTATGCCGAACACACACGTCACTACAACCAGACCGAATAAACTGTTCTTCGCAGCCGGATACATCAGCACCGGGATTAAGGGTTCACAGGGACCAAAAACAAAAATGACAAACAGCGCCCAGGGTGCAATGCTCCGAGCGGTTTTATCGTTGTGAACGCGGGTGTGCTCGGAATGGTGATTATGCAGGTGCTTATGCATCACTCCGGCTGCGTGAGTGTGACTATGCACGTGGGATTTCTTTTGATAAGCTCGATGCAGGCCCCATGCTAAATACATCAGTCCAAATGCAATAAGCAGCCACGCTGCCAAGTCGCCCCGAAAAGATTCTACTATTTGAAGCTTTCTAACCGCCAGCCCCATCGCAACACCTGTAAGGCCCAGCACTACCGAACTGCCTATATGCCCCACACCGCATAACAGGGTTATTAGGGTGGTTTTCAACCCGGACCATTTTCGTGCCCACGACATCATAATAAAGGGCAGATAATGGTCAGGCCCCAGTATAGTGTGAAAAAATGCTATTGTGGCAGCGGTGATAATGAGGGCGTTTAGTTCTGCCGTTATAATTAACACCTTATAAATACCGATGATAAATTATTAAAAACTGCGCATACAAATACCAAATTTTTGCTACTAAATCAATGATATATTTGGAAAAAAGTGTAAATTTTTTATTCTTTGCTTGTTATGTAGATAACCTGCTCGGCAAACAGATTAGGGGCGAATCTTACCGGGCTGAGACTTGTTTTGACCAGCGGAATCCTCTTTTCCACCTTAACCCCCAGTTTCCTGCAGAACTCGTCGAAATCTTTCAGCGACAGAAAATGTATATTCGGCGAGTTGTGCCATCCAAAAGGAAGCTGTTTTGTTACAGGAGCTTTGCCGCAAAAGTACAGCATCGCTCTGCAGCGCCAGTGAGCGAAATTGGGAAAGCTCACAATCACTTTTTTGCCGACACGCAGCAGTTCGCTAAAAACCTTTTCCGGGTTTTTTACCGTCTGCAGTGTTTGGGAAAGTATCACGTAATCGAAACTTTTATCAGCGTAACTGCCGAGCTCAAGTTCCACATCATACTGGATAATAGAAAGCCCCCTCTTTACGCACGCAAGAACCAAATCCTGCTCAATTTCAATGCCTTCGCCCTTTATATTTTTGTCCACGGTAAGTGATGCCAGCAATTCTCCGTCCCCACAGCCCACGTCTAACACCGTGCTGTCTGGCTCTATCAGTGACTCTATCAACTCGTAGTCAACACGCATCCGCTTGGCCTGGTCGGGGG
This sequence comes from uncultured Pirellulales bacterium, assembly GCA_964467205.1. Classification (GTDB taxonomy): domain Bacteria; phylum Planctomycetota; class Phycisphaerae; order Sedimentisphaerales; family Anaerobacaceae; genus CAYXPG01. The sequence goes on from CAYXPG010000023.1 coordinate 10,862, forward strand.
TGTGTATTGCATCTTTGGCATTTTTTATTTCGCTTGGCGTTCTGTGTTTTGCGCTTTTTATTCCAGGCTGATGTGTTACCTCTAAAAAGCCCGAAATAAATGAGCCGAGCGTTTCCGGCTCAAGCAAAAAGGCATCGTGACCATAAGGTGACGCAATATTGCAGAAACTAACGTCTTTGCCGTTGACAGCCAGCGCATCGACTATGTCTCTGGATTGTGAGGGCGTAAAGAGCCAGTCACTTGCGAAACTGATTACAAGAAATCTCGATTTTACGTTCGCAAAGGCGTTTTTTAATGACCCAAACTCTTTTTTCAGGTCGAAATAGTCTGCCGCCTTGGTTATGTAAAGATAACTGTTGGCATCGAATCTTTCCACGAATGTTTGGCCCTGATAATCCAGATAGGTTTCGACGGCAAATTCAGAACCAAAATCGTAGCTGTAGGCCTCGGCCCTGCGCAGCTCACGTCCGAATTTTTCACGCATTCCCTGTTCCGACAGGTAGGTTATATGACCAATCATTCGCGCAATTGACAGACCCTTGTCAGGACCTTTTGTATCATGGTATTGTCCTTCGGCAAAATCAGGGTCTCCCAGTATCGCATTTCTCCCTACCGCATCAAAGGCGATAGACTGGGCTCCGAGATGACTGGTTGTTGCGACTGGTATTGCGGCTTTAACAAAGCTCGGATATTTGATTGCCCACTGCAGAACCTGCATTCCTCCGATTGAGCCGCCGGTTACCGCCAGAAGATTTGTTATCCCAAGCTTATCAAGCAGCAGTTTTTGGACCTTAACCATATCAGCAACGGTTATAATTGGAAAATCCAGCCCGTATGGTTTTTGTGTCTCCGGATTGTTCGAGGATGGCCCTGTCGTGCCGCTGCAGCCGCCTAATAAATTTGAGCAAATAACAAAATACTTGTTTGTGTCGATTGCCTTGCCGGGCCCGACCATAGTGTCCCACCAGCCGCTCTTTTTGTCCTCGCTGCTGTGGTAGCCCGCAACGTGAGCATCACCGCTTAAAGCATGGCAAATCAAAATGGCGTTATCGCCGGCCCCATTAAGTTTGCCGTAAGTCTCATAGGCGACATCAATGGGCGCCAGTTTCTTGCCGCAGTCCAGCTCCAACGGCTCCTCAGGCCCGACTATCCGTATCGTTTGTGTCTTCACGATACCAACAGAATTTCTTCCAATCTCTGCCATATTAATGTTGGTTCCCCAAACGCTAACTATCGCGTTTGGGGCCCCTTTAAGTATAACCCAAATATTCTCTGTGTAAAGAGCGGTCCTGACAAACCGATGCCATAAAACCCTCTCCAGCCATATGTTTTCAGACAGGTCAGAACCGTTTGTATGATTATGGATTAAACCTGAGATATTTTATTTTGGTCTGGATATTTTTCTGCAGGTTGAAATTCACAAAAATCTTCGCATTTTTGAGAATTTCTTAAATATGCGCAATAATCTCCTGTGCGCAAAGAAGTTACGTCGGGACGTTTTTTGTATAAACTGACATTTTTCCTTGACAGACATAGTCATGATTTTATATACTGCTCTGTTTATAGCTTGTGAATGTGAACACAAGTACTATAAAACTGTAGTGTATTTTATGAGGTACCATAGGATACCAAATGAAACTGTTCGGCGGCTGCCAATTTACCTTAGAGGACTGTTGTCATTACGGGAAGAAGGACGAAAGAGCATTTCCAGCCGGAACTTGGCTGAGTTTCTTGGGTTTAACCCATGGCAGATAAGAAAGGATTTTTCGTACTTCGGCGGCTTTGGAACTCGCGGCATTGGATATGATGTCGAAAAGCTCATAAAACAAGTTAAGAAAATACTCAGAATTGATATTGTCCACAGGGCGGCTTTGGTCGGAGTGGGCAATCTGGGCTCGGCTGTTTTGGCACATCCGGGTTTCAAAACGTATGGTTTCGACATCGTTGCCGCTTTCGATGCAGCCCCTGAAAAAATTGGTACAAAAGTAACAAATATTGAAATTGAAGGTGTCTCAAATTTGTGGACGCTAAAAAGGAGAAAAATCGACCTTGCGATTATCACTGTTCCCCAACAGGCTGCTCAGAAAATTGCCGATGCCCTGGTCAAAGCGGGCATAAAGGGAATCCTGAATTTTTCTCCCTGCCGTATAACAGTGCCAAAAAGAGTAAAGGTAATAACTATTGACATTGCGATGGACCTTGCTCGTCTGCCGTATTATATACCGGCGAGTCACTAAATTGTAAGTAGCTTTAGGTGAAATGAAAATGGAAACCGTTTTTATAAGCGAATTAAAACCATTCCTGGATGCCGTGGCACAACAGATGCAGCTTTATGTACCCAAAAAGTCCGGCGAGAATTATATATGCACCAGATACGACCCTGCCGACGAAACACCCGTGGAATTTAACAACATACGCACTTGTACTACGATAAAGGAATTTTTGTTTCCGGTTTGTGAGCTTGCCTCAGTTTACCCTGAACCCGTTGAACCGGAGGACATAAAATCATTTGCTGTTTTTGGCCTGAAAGACTGTGACCTGCGCTCTATGGAGGTTCTGGACAAGGTCTTTTTGGAAGAGGATTTCGAGGACCCCTTTTATGTAAAGCGGCGAGAGAATATGTTTGTTATCTCAACTGATTGTTTTGACCCCGCAGAGAATTGCTTCTGTGGCCTTTTTGATGGCAGCCCCTTTGCACAGAGCGGTTTTGATTTGAATGTTTCCAAAACAAAAGGCGGTTTTATTATCGAGGCCGGCTCCCAAAAGGGGTGGGATTTCATAGAAAAAAACACCGACCTTTTCACCGATGTTCCTCAGGCAGCACTCGATGAGAGAGACCAAAACAGAGTTGACGCACAAAAGCAGCTTGAGCAAAATAACGCCGAATACCGCTTTGATGCGCCAATTAAGGAAATAATCGAGGCCAATCAGGAATCCGAGGCTTTTGATGTTGAGGCCGAGAGTTGCGTTGAATGTCAGGCCTGCACAAGAATCTGCCCGACCTGTCACTGTTTCTATCTCTATGATACTAAGCAGCAGGATTACTTCAGCAAGATGAAAATGTGGGACAGTTGTATGAGAATGGCCTATGCCGCCGTTGCCGGCGGCGCTAATCCACACAAAATACTCGGCGACAGAATAAAACATCGCCTTCTGCACAAGTTCGTTTATTTCTCTGATAGATACGGCATCGATATGTGCGTTGGTTGCGGAAGATGTATGGATACCTGCCTCGGCGGAACCAATACAAGAGACCTCTTGAAAAAGTTGAATGAAGAACTCAAAAGCAATAAAAAATCAAAGGTTACAAAATGAGTGTAAACCCTTATCAGCCGATAGACTGCGAAATTGTTGATATTATTGATGAGTCCCCCACGATTAAAAGTTTTGTCGTTGTGCCCGAAGAACAGTTCAGCTTTAAAACAGGACAGTTTGTAGAATTGACTTTGCCCGGCGAAGGTGAGGCGCCGTTTACCCCTTCCTCGTCACCGGCCGTCACTGATAAAATGGAAATTACCATTATGAAAGCCGGGCACGTAACCGGTTTGTTACACGAAGCCGGCAAGGGCCAAAAGGTTGGCATTCGCGGCCCCTATGGTAATGGCTATCCCATTGATGATTTTGCCGGCAAAGAGGTTTACATCGTAGGAGGCGGTGTTGGTTTGGCGCCGATTCGGTCGCTGTTTTTGACCCTTGTTGAGAGAATAAAGGATTTCAAGGATGTTGTTTGCAGATTTGGTGCAAAAACTCCTGAGGATTTTATTTACAAGAAAACTCTTTTCGGCCCCTGGCAGAATATCAAGGGGGTCGATATGGAACTTACCGTCGATGAAGCTGACGGCCAGTGGAAAGGAAATGTCGGCGTTGTAACTACGATATGTAAAAAAGATGATGTAAACGTTAAAAATGCCGTCGCTATTATCTGCGGGCCACCCATTATGATGAAGTTTGCTACGATGAAAGTCATCGAGTTTGGTTTTAGACCACAGGATATTTATCTTTCAATGGAAAAAAATATGAGTTGCGGAATAGGTAAATGCGGCCATTGTATGCTCGGAAAATATTACGTCTGCAAGGATGGCCCCGTCTTTACCTATGAGCAGATAAAAGACTACCCTAATATTTGGGATTAAAAAAGCGTTACACGATACGGAATACAAAATTATGGCTGAAAAGTTAATCATTGATTTGGCAAAATGCAGACTGCAGGATGAATCAAAAGTCCGCTGTTCTTACAAGCATCATCCTGAGAACAAAGGTATCGATTCGCTGCTGGAGATGATTCGTTTTGCCCTGATTTGCCGCAGGTGTGAATCTGCTCCGTGTGTCAGTGCCTGTCCCAATGGTGCTCTGGAGAAGGTGCAGACCGAAAACGATGATGCCGGTATTCTCAAACGTGCCAATATGCTCTGTACCGGCTGTGGAACCTGTGCAATTGCCTGTCCATTCGGCACGATATATACCGATTTGATTCCTTTCCCAAGCAGTGTCTGCGACCTGTCAAAAGGCAGATTAAAACCAGGCGAAAAACCGTTATGCGTTACCACCTGTGAGGATGGAAGCATTGATTACAGACAAGTTGATGTAGAAAAGGAAGATGATTTGGTAGAGGTTTTTGAAGGTATCGTTGTAAGAGTTGCCGGCGGCGGTTTATGGGAGCCGTTCTTGAGAGAAAAGGAATAAACAATGACTGAGCCATTAAATACTTTATTCCAGATTTTGATTTTTCCAGGCTTTGTTTTCACCCTCGTTTTAGGTCTGATTGCCTCCTGGATTGTTCGCAAGGTCAGTGCGCTTGTTCAGTGGCGTGTGGGCCCGCCGCTTCTTCAGCCCTTTTATGATGTTGTAAAGTTGGTCGGCAAGGAAATCCTTATGCCACAGGATGCCCAAAAAACCGTCTTTATGTGGGCGCCGCTTGTCGGTATGGCAGGGATACTGTTGCTTTCGACAATGCTCTGGCAGATAGCTATAACCCAAAAGGCCTTTGTCGGCGATATCATCGTGGCTATTTATCTGATGGTACTGCCCTCACTGGCATTGATTCTCGGCAGCAGCGCCAGTGCAAGCCCTCACGCCGCACTT
>CAYXPG010000024.1:0-15499 GCA_964467205.1 uncultured Pirellulales bacterium
TTTTGAAGTGCACGTGATAAACTATCTTTCTGCAAAATATGAGATAGTCCTGCTCGATTTGGTCAAAATCCTCACTAATATAATACTGAAACAACTGCGGCCCGACCCTCCGGTTCCACCAGACGGTCAGCGGAATACTTCTGTCGGCTGCGATTGTCTTATCTCCGGCGCTAATCGGCCAATTGCCCCTGACCCCATCCAGGAGCAGTTGACGATAATTTCGCAGCCATTTTCCGTAACTTTCCTCCCGCATAAACCGCACGAGCGCGTAAGCCTGTCCGTAAAAAGCGGCAACTGCATCGGACTGGTTCGTGGCAAGGACCTCACCGGGATTTATAGCTACCAATTCCTTCAGTGGTATCATCCTGCCTTTTATAAGGGTCTTCTTCAAAGCTCCCAGGCGATAGACATTTCTGCCCGGTTCAAAAGAAAACAGTCCCCCGTTCTCGGTGCTGTTCTCAAAGAGCGTTGCAATACCTTCGTCGAGCCAGCTTGGCAGGCGGAACTTAAAGTGGCCGTGGTGGAACTGATGCCACCCTTCGTGTCCAAGAACGGAAAAAGTTCGCTCTCTGCCGATATTATATGCCACACAGACGCCGTTGAGAAAATATGCTCCCGCTTTTATCTTACGGTACATATTCACCTGTGGTCCGGCGAACGATTTGGTAAAATCATCCCACTGACTGCGCTGGGCAAAAAGATAAATCTTAAACCTGCCGGTTGTCTCGACAGGTTCGCCCAGTTGGTCCTGATAGCCGAGATAGGCCGATTCCACAAATCCTGGAACCAGTGAGAGCATCAGCGGCTCGAGCAGTGTCGTATAAATATCGTAATGCTTTGTGGTGATAATCAGGCCGGGACCGTATCCATTTTCCCAGACCCGCACCGATTCCATTGCCGGCAGATTCCGACCCTCTAAATACTCTATCATACCGACAGGCGTGTCGATTCGCCGGGCACCACCAGGACTTGTTGATAATCCACTCTCAGAGCAGCCGGAAAGCAAACCTATTGCAATTGTCAAAATAAGCACAAAATTTCTTACCACAGTAGTTTCCACCTTTCAGAGGTCTTTGAATTCTGAGCCGAAGACATCAGCGGTAAACAGGTAAACCTCGGTCTGTGGGTCTTTCCAGGCGTCGGCGCTCAGGCCTGCTTTGTGTGCGCAGCAGTATGAGAGGAATTCTTCTTTGCCCCAGCCGGTCTCGGTGGCAACCTGAGGCAAAAAGCAGCCCGAGGCAAAACCTTTTTTTATATATATCCCGTCGGTTCCCAGCCGCAGACTCAACGGCTCGCTGGTTCGCTGCAGCGGCGAAAGAACCGATATCTCTACATCCAGATGCTCAAACTCATCTTCTCTGAGCGGGTCGGCAAAAAACCGCGGGTCGCCGGCAGCTGAGGCCTTTGCCATCTCAACAACCAATTCAACCAGCGGCTCATCGGAAGTGAATCGACCGATACAGCCTCTCAATTGCCCCTGGTTTTTCAATGTTACAAAGCAGCCGCAATGAGCATTTAATTCGGCATCGTCGGTTTTGGGTTGACCAACCGGTTTGCCGGTGATGACCGCCTCGACAGTGTCACGCGCAATCTTCAATAAAATCTTCTTTTGTGCATCGTCCATAAAATATATCAAAAATCAAACTTTTTAATTTTTGATTTTACCTAAATGCAGCCGTCCTGTTACAGCCAAACCACCAATTAAGAGTAACACTAAACCGGGTGAAAACCAATTGAAATATTTCTCTATGTCGGTGGATAATTTTTTTTTACCTTTTGGGAATAATCGAAAATTCAGGCGATTTTGAGCTATCTATCGCCATAAATTACAGTTAGAATACAAGTATGCGTGACAAGCTTTTCATATTTCTAAAAGGTTTCCTGATGGGGATTTGTGACTTAATACCCGGTATTTCGGGGGGTACTATTGCTTTTATAACCGGAATTTACACACGGTTAATAGATGCGGTAAAGAGTTTCTCGCCAAAATTATTTTATGATATCCTTACATATCCGGTAAACAGGAAAAAAGACAGCCTGAGAGAGGGCATTAAAAAATTAGATTTAATTTTCCTGCTGATTCTGGTGCTGGGGATTATCAGCGCCTTTTTAACAGGTTCAAGCATCATCAAGTTTCTTCTGGAGGAGTATTTAGCATACACTTTATCTTTCTTTGTCGGGCTGATTTTAGCATCTTCAAAAACAATCTTTGAACACATTGAAAATCACAGCATAAAGAATATCTTATTTTGTTTTTTGGGGCTCATATTAGGCCTTGTGTTTTCAATACTTGGGCATTTAACTGTAAGGCCAAGTTTAGGATATGTTTTTCTCGGCGGTTTTTGTGCGGTCAGCGCTATGTTTCTGCCGGGCATTTCAGGCGCATTTATATTATTAATTATGGGCCTGTACGAGTTTATGATTGGTGTCCTGAATGATATTCGAGGCAATATAAGTCATTTCTTAATATTTATCGCGGGTGCTCTACTGGGAGCTTTTAGCATTTCACGAATTATATCATTTCTTTTTAAGAAGAACAGGTGCAGGACACTTTATGTCCTTCTCGGCCTTGTAATCGGGGCTTTAAGTACCCCCTTAAAAAAGATTATCGCAACTGCGCCTTTTCGGATATCAGATGTTTTTATTATGGTCTTTTGTTTCCTATTAGGCGTATCGTTAGTGGTTCTTATGGGAAGCTATCAAAAGGGCTGCGAACGGAAACGGCAGATTAAGGCGGTAAAAGAAGAAGCTGAAAATGATTAAGGAACAGGAAAATCCATATACTTTTTTCAGCCAACTTCCTGGGAGTTGAAGGAGAGGTAAAGGTTAATCTATTATAATGTCAACGAGCAAATTTCGTACCTTCTTCGAATTGAGCTACGAGATACAAGACACGAGCGACGAGCGACAAAATGAGTGTTGGCAAAGAACAATTTGAAACTGTCGGTGACGGATTATTAGTACGTGCGCCGGCCAAAATAAACCTAAGTCTTCTTATAGCCGGCAGGCGCCCTGACGGCTTCCACGAAATAGAAACAGTAATGGCCAAGGTCAATTTCTACGACCAAATCCTCATCGAAAGCACCGCAAAAGCTGGCATCGAACTTCTCTGCAAAGGACCGGAATGGGCTCCCGAAGGAGAAGAAAACCTGGCCTACAAAGCCGCTAAAATGCTGCTGGATAGTTACTGCGCAAAGGCCAATATCAAAATCACCCTGACCAAAAACATTCCGGCAGGTTCCGGACTTGGTTCAGCCAGCAGCGATGCGGCGGCGGTCCTTTTAGGTCTCAACAGGCACCTGCAACTGAAGGCCGATAGCCGCCGGCTCAGCGAAATGGCGGCTGCACTGGGTAGTGACGTAAGTTTCTTTTTGGGCGGGCCTCTGGCATTTTGCACGGGAAAAGGCGAAAAAATTAAAAGATTAGAGAAAAAATTTAATTTTTCCGCTCTGCTGCTCCTGCCAAACGTAACTGTTTCCACAAAAAAGGTTTATGCAAATTATAAGCACGATTCAGCCCTTTATAACAAGCTCAATACCCAAATAAATGCCCTTCTTGAAAAAAACAGGATTGATTTAGTGTCAGAAATGTGCGCAAATATGCTACAAACAACTTGTTTTAGTTTGTATAGGGAGCTTTATGGGTTAAAAGCTCAAGTTGAATCTTTAGGTATCAGGTCATTGTGCCTGAGCGGTAGTGGTTCGGCTACGTTTTGTATTTTCGGTAAGAGAGACGAGAAAAGAATCAGTGAATATCAACATAAACTTGAAGAAGAGGTCAGTTGCAAAAGTACTATTGTGAGCAACAATAGATGGTAAACTTTTAAGTGAGGCAAAGAAAATGGAAATCACCGAAGTTAGAGTCAAACTAATAGACAACAAAGACGACAGGCTAAAAGCTTTCTGCTCAATTACGATGGACAATGAGTTTGTGGTTCGCGACATTAAGATTATCGAAGGTACAAACGGCTATTTTGTCGCTATGCCGTCTCGAAAAATGAGTGACCACTGCGAAAAGTGTGGGGGCAAAAACCATCTCAGAGCCAGGTTCTGCAATAACTGTGGGGCCGCCCTTACCGAAAACAGGGCAAAGAAAGACCTCAAAGGCAGAATGAAGCTGCACGCTGATATAGCACATCCAATTAACGCGGAATGCAGGCAGAAAATTCAGGAAAAAGTTACGGCTGCATTTAAAGAAGAGCTGGAAAAGTCGCAAGAGCCTGACTATAAGCCCGTTGATATGGATGAGACGGACGATGAAGTTCCTGAAGTGGTCTAACCGTTAAAAACAATCAAGGCCGGCAAACACGTTGCAAATCAGGTAAGCGTGCTGAAATTACCGCTGAAGCTCTTCTAAATCTGTCCTGCTGGGTTTGTAAACCTTATAATTCTGCAGCAAACACAGGCAGAGGCAGTTTTGATTTGTGCTCTTGGCTGCTTTTTATGCGGTAAGGTCCTCAAGAACCTTATCAAGAACAACATCTAATCGCCCATTGAGGTCGTATTGGCCATCGGTAAGCTGCCGGCGAACGTCAAGAACTTTTTCACTGCGAATCTCCGGCAGGGATGCAATCTTTTTTAACACCTGACCTATGGGTGTAGTATTGATATTTTCAAGAATCTGCTCCATAAGCAAATCCTCATCCAGAACACTGTTCTCATTGATGGGGCCGAACTGCTGATTTTCCTCTTCAAAAGGAATCCTGGAATCGAAATCCGACATTTCAAATACCTTGTATGAATAGCTGCCGGCGAAAGCATCCTTGATTCTCGTCCGAAAGCTGACAACCACTATATATTGTGTACCCCTCAAATCCCTTCTCAGGCCAAAAACACTCTTACTGTACTAATATCGACAGGAGCAGCTCAAAAACTTTAGAAAAGTTTGACTTTTACTTAACCCCCATAAAAGAAACCAGTTAGACAAAATTTAAGGCCAAATATTGCTTTTTTAACATTAAAAAAACGGTTTTTTAAATACAATTTTTATATAAAAAACAGTTCTAAAAGTCTATCTGGGGAAGATAGGCAATATACTATATATAGTGGTTAGAAAAAATGTTAAGAAACACAAAGCTGCATAGGGCGGTCGCGGGGTTTTTAATAGTAATATCTGAAGTCCAGGTCAATCTTCCACATATCAGGCACACCTTTACTTGGGGTCAGCGTTACCCGCATACACTGCAGGTTTGCCCAACGAAGCTGAATAGCTGAAAGAAACTGGGCAAATCTTGCTAAGCCAATCTGCTTGAGCACTACCTTGGCGCCCTGACTTTTCTGCCCACCGGAAACCATAACCGGCGGCAGCGAACTTATCGTATAGTCATTCGATGATATTCTGAACATACCGGCAAACCTGTTAACCTCATAGGTATAATCAAATTTGGTACCGGTCTTATTCGGGTCGGCAGACTCCAGTCGGCCATTGTCGAGAGCCAGAATCTCGTCTATGGTTTTTTCGGCCCTGATATATTGTTTCTTCTCGTACTGCCACACCTCTTGTGCCTGGGGCAGATATACGCTCCAGACCAACAACGGCCACAACGCCACGACCACAGGAACGAGTATGTAATACAAAATCGGGTTCTTATATACATCCTTCATAAAGTTTTTCCTCATTTTGATGCAATCATAATTCGGAAATTATCCCGACCACCTTTTGACTCGATACTTTCCCTCGAACTCTCCAGTCCGTTTTGTTCAAGTGCTTTGAGCAGCTCAAGTGTTTTTGCCCGGCTGGAGGTACTGCCCTGGAGGCTGATGTTCTTATCGGTAATCGATATCGAGTCTATTTTCAAATCCGTTCGTTTTGCACATTTATTAAAAGCGTTCAGTACCAGGGTTAATTTTGCCGATATCGTTTTTTCTCCTTTTGCGCCAAGCTTGCCGCTCTGAACATTTTTGATGCGTCTTAATTCACCGCCGAGTTTATCTGCAATAGCCTTTGCCCTGGCCGGCGGCTTTTTCCCTAACATAACCGCTGAGTATTGTGTCGCAAGTTTTTCGCGAAGCATCCGACGTTCTCTGCTTTTCTGCAGCAAAGGTTTTTGAAAATACACCCCAAAGACAAGCAGCAGAACGGTAACTGATATACTCAGGAACTTCAGTGTTTTTTGCATCCGCATTTTTTTGCCTTCATAGGGGCTGAAATCGCTGCGGAAATTTACGGTTTGCGCTTTTTCCAGAGAGGTCAAAGCCGCTCCATATGCAATTGCAAAATCAACCATATCAGCACAATCAACCAGAGCTTCTGATGCGGCTGCAGCGGCCTCGACAAGGTCGGCTCTTTCAACTTTTACACCCAGTCTTTCGCCAAGCTGAAGATAGTTCACAGAATCCGAAGAGTCAAAAACCATAAGATGGTTTATCGGCTCGTCAGTCTTGGCCAGAGCGATGGTTACAGGCACTTCTCTTGCGAGCAGTTCGGCTCTGTCCCGGCCCAGACCAAGAAGGAATGTGCGCATCCTGACAACATCACCCCAGCCGCCCTGCCGCGAATCCGAAAAAACAAACAAATAACCACTGTGGCCGGAAAGAAAACTAAAAAAAGTCCCACCCTGCTCAGAGCCTGCCGAAGATATATTCTGTCTGATAAATCTTGAGAGACAATGTACATCCGGCTCCATCGTAACAGGGTCGATATTATTACTTTGCAAAGTTCCAAGGGCCTCCGAGAGCATCTTCTTCTGCGCGGTAAAAACTGTCAGCTCCGAGCCGGTCTCGCCACTTGAATTTATATTAAAAGCTATCGCTACATCGCTTATATCCGCTGCAATGGCCTCTTCGGTATCGAACCTGATGGTCGCAGAGATTCGTTTCAGGTCGTCAAACTCACTGTGCAGGTTATGCTGCATAAACATTGCACAATCCAAAGCCACCCCTACCTCGGAAAACTTCAATTCCCTCTCAAGGCAGCCCTGGGCAATAAGATTGGCCAGGACCTGCGGTTTTTGCTCTTCGCTTTGTTCGACCGAGACGCTAAAGCAGTCCAGAACACTTCGGTCGCGGCCCTGCAAGCCCAGACAGACCACCGTTGCTCTTTCTTTTCCCAGATAAATTCCCAGATAATTCTGACCTTCCACTTTAAGCAATCTCCTACATCACCTCAAATATATCGTATTGCGTGACGCGTTCGGCGCTTTACGCAATTTGTGACAGACTCCTTGTAACCTCATACTCATCCAAATATTACGGCAATCAGCTTTATTTGCTTACCTTTTCTCTTCACTGCTATAACGGCTGATGCCTTTGCCATACCACTTACAGCAGTTACTTTAATCGTAAAAAAAGTGCTGTTCGTTACAATATATTTTTCACACTCCTTAATCGAATCAGAATATCTCAGCAGTGCCTGCCTCAGTTCTTCCACATTTTTAAAAGGTTCCAGGCGCCTAAGCCGTATTATTTCTTCCGCAATTTCCTCTGCGTCACCTCCAAAAGTAAAAGCGGCTTCCAGCACCTGCCGGGGTGCGGTATTAATATTAACCTTGCTCGAGCCCCACACCGCCATATATTTCAGGGCTGATTCCTTTCGGCTCTCGCTCTCTATTGTCGGCCGGGCAAGTATATCGGTATCGATTAGAGAGCTGTGAAAAAGCTTTGCAAAATCAGTCAGGTGCACCGCAGCAGGTATAACTGTTTTTTTAGTCTTCCTTGCTCTGGCTGCCCGGGTTCTTCTGCCGACTCTCCTTCTGCTAGTTCTTGTTGCTGGTCTTCGTTCGGTGAGCGCTACGTCCTTAAATTCAAGTTTGAATTGTTTTATTGAATTGATTTCCTTTAGCTGCTTTTTTAACGAACCAATTTGTGCTTCGTTGACGTCCATCCATTCGCAGAAGCTCGTGAACCCGGCCACGGCTTCACGCTCTACTTTCTTATCGCCAAGCAGCATCCATCCTATCGGATATTTTGCGTTTTCGTCTTCAATTTCAATCCTGACTTTGGCCGAACCAATTTCGAATTCCATCGGCTTAACCAACAACGGCCAGGGTGGGCCATAAGGCCCGGGCACCGACCTGGGTTCGTTATAATCGGCCACATCGTTAACGTCATCCAAACTGTAAAAATCATTAGCATCATTTACATCATTGATGTCATTGACATCACGTAATTTGTTTCTTTTGTAGGCAGTCTCATTGTCCGAAAAATCACTTTGTACAGCCCACTCGGCCAAAAGCTCCTGGTATTCAACATCATCAAGAGTAAATAAATCGGAAAAATCCGGCTCGTTTGGGCGGTTGATAAGGTTCGGGTCAACCATTTGCAGCCTCGCTAATGAATATTTCACTGCTGAGTCCCGGCCGTAGCAGGCAATCTGATAATCTATCATATAACGGTTGCGGTGACGCCGGGCAAAAAGCCGGCTGCTTAAAAGATAACCCAGAGTAGAAAGCACCACCAGCAGCACTAATGTTATCAAAAGCACTATGCCTGAACGGCTTAGACACTTAAAACGGTTTTTCAAATTTTCATGGCACATCTTTAAGTTCTTTTTTGTCGTCTGGCCTTATATCATTAGGCTCTTTTTTATCTTCTGGCTTTACATCATTAGGTTCTTCTTTAGGCTCTTCTTTAAGCCCTCTTTCAACTTCGTTTGTGTCCTCTATTTTGGGAATTATGAATCTGAGTTTTCTGGTCCTGTCAATGGCTATGCTCCGTGTGATTATTTGCTCCTCAGGCACCTCCAGAGCACCACTTAGCGTCTCAACGGGCTCGGCAAAAGAAATCGTTATCACAACACCGACAGGCAATTTGTCGGACGTCCATTTGTCCACAAACCTCTCACCGCTGGGGACCTGTATCCTGAACAAAGTCAGGCCGCTGCAAACAGGTATAAAAGAAAAAACCTTTTCCACGCTCGCTCTTGGTTCGTCAAGCAGTTTATCTTCCAGCGTCATCCCTTTGTGACTGCGGTACAAAACAAGACCATCTGTTTCACTTTGAAAGTCATAACCGCTTTGCCAGACAATTTCTTCGAACGTTTCCTTTTTGTTCTCGTCATTGTAAATAGTTTTTGTAATTCTCATCCTGGCGGATTGGTAACCTTCGGTAACTTTATTCTCGATAGTGATTTTCGTATCCGCACCGTGTGTAATTACTCTGTCGAGGTCTTCTGCGATACGCTGGAGGACTTCATTGGGCACCCGCAGGCCCTCAAGTTTGCGCGTAATTGCTGCCGCAGCACGCTCGGTCCGATTATAAATCCCCAGCACTGTAATCAAAACCATCGTCCCTATCACCAGGGCCGCAAGAACTTCAGCTAATGTAAAAGCACTGTTGCTGTGGAACATTTTGTAAAAAATATTCTTCATCTCAATTAAATTGCATTTCTTATCTCATACATTCGTTAATATATCTAAACAGTTCATCTATGCCCAACTCGTCCATCCTGCCATTTCTTATTAAGCAGAAAGCCCTTTCGCAGAAAGTAGGCAAACTATCACAATCTACGGGCTCCTCATCAGGTTTAGGCTCCTCATCAGGTTTAGGCTCCTCATCAGGTTTAGGCTCCTCATCCGGTCCTCCCAAAGTCTGCCTGGCCAGAAGCTTTCGCTCCAAAATCTTCGCCAATTCCGCTTTTGTCAAATTTGTCAGCCAGTGCGTTAATTCAACCTTTTGTTCGGTGCCTTCTGCGTCCGTATATTCTGCCGAGCAAACCGCCTGTAGCCACATCGCCGAAGTTAACGGCTCATAAAACGTCTCAACCGTTGTTTGCCATTGAATCGCCGGATACTTTTCGCTGGTGCCGAACTCAACCATCTCTTTGGCCGAGCTCTTTGCAAGAAGCTTCTCCATATTATTGCGGGCAACCTCAAAGGCCTGCATCTGCAGCACCGAATCCGAGGCCGAGGCGATACTGCGGTTGATAACGACCAGCACGCTCGCACATATAAACGCCATTATAACCAAAGCCACCAGGGCCTCAGCCAGGCTAAAAGCCCTCAAACGAGCAGAAGCAATTTGTAAATCACTCCCACCGAACTGTGAATTTTTCTTAGAATAAAATTTCACTTTCAGCCTTCGGTACTGTAAAAACAACATCACCCTGTTTAAGCACAACTATTCTATTCATCCGGTTGACCACGACTGAATATGGCTGCTGCTCTTCATCGAAGAAGACGATTTTCCCGCCATACTGCCAGCCTGAATGTCCCGCCCTGAATTTTGCTATGCCGCTGTCGGTATAATCAAGGTCATCAAACAAAACGTAAACTGCGATGCACTTGTCGCTGAAATCATTTTGAACGATAATTTCTTCTTCCAGAACTTCCGACAAATCAGGCGAAGTAATCTGACGCATCAAATAGTTCTGCTCTGTAAAATCAACAACGACTTCGTATCTTCTCTCGCTCTCTGCCGCCGCATTTACTGCCATCTGCATCGCCGAGACAAACTCCTGAATCTGTGCCCGGAACCTGTCCCTGCCGAGCAAACCAAAAAGACGCACCTGCGCAAGCAGCACAAACATCGAAACTATCACGATAACTACTATCAACTCGGCGACCGTAAAGCCGCAATATCCACCTGCGGCGGTGTTAAGCACACGACGTTTGGCACATCCGGTATGCCTTAGTTTGTATTGGCTATCTGCTATCATCAATCCACCTTCTCGTTCGGGCTATATGCCAACTATCGTTCTTTTCAGAAGGCATCCGTGCTGAGCAGGTCCTTATTATAGCCTTCACCGCCCTCTTCCTTGTCGGCGCCAAAACTTACGATTACAAATTCTTTTCCGCTCGGTGGAAAACGCTCATAGATAAATTCCTGAGCCCAGGCATCTTTCGGAATTTCGGTGGTTTCCAGATAACCGCCCGGCGGATAACTTATAACGTCCGGCGGCTGCTCGATAAGCTCGGTGAGCCCCAATTCTTCGGACGGATATCGGCCGGTGTCCATATAAAACTGGTTGACCAGAGTATGAAGCTCCTTCAGATTGGCCTTGGTGGTTGTTACACGCGCCTGGTCTATCTTGTCGGATACCTTCTTAGCCACCAGCCCGAAGAGCAGACCAAGGATAATCAGCACAGCCATCAACTCGACCATCGTAAAACCTTTTCCTGTTCTACTTGTCCGTTTTTTCTCCGTCATATCAAAAACTCCTAAATGAAACATTCAAATTTTAACTGCTGAGATTTCCAGCATCGGCAATATCGTCGCATAGGCAATTGCTCCGACTATTGCGGCCATAATAATTATAATAATCGGCTCAATCGCAGCGCTGAGCCGGTCTATAACTACGTCGGTGGAGGACTCAAGGTTGTCGCTGATATTTTTAAGCATTGTCTCCAGCTCCCCGCTTTTTTCTCCAACTGTAACCATATGTGCAATTGTAGGGTCGATTACACCGCTGTCTCGAAGCGGTGTTGCAATATCGGCACCGGCAAGAATCCTTTCTCGTGCCTGACCGACTGCCTGTCTCATAAGAGTGTTGCCGGTTACTTCAGCCACCACCCGAAGAGATTCTGCCATCGACAGACCCGAGCCGAGAAGCGTCGAAAGCGTTGAAGCAAAACGTGAAACAACACGCTGTTTTACAAGAGGCCCGAACAACGGCAGAGACAATAAAATCCTGTCCCGCAAATACGCACCACGCACAGTGCCAAAAAAACGCTTAATTCCCCACCCAATCCCGAACATTACCAGAATAATCAGCAGCAGCCACCAACTGCTCAACACATAACCGACGTTCATCAGTTGTTTGGTAATCCAGGGTAGCTCCTGGCCGGTCTTTACGATTTGCTCGCCTATCTTCGGAATTACCGCAATTGTCAAAACCAGAATGACCGCAAGGCAAAACACAATCAGGATGGCAGGATACACCATTGCTGTGATGACCTTTGATTCAACCTTCTGACGTTTCTCCATAAAGCCGGCTATCGTCGCAAAGTTGGCCCCCAGCGAGCCGGTAACTTCACCCACTCGCACCATACTTACATATATCACGTCAAAATAATCGCTGTAATCCTTTAAGGCGTCGGTGAATGATTCGCCGCTGACGACGCGGTCACGAATATCGACAAGTGCATTTTTGAACCGCACGTCAGAACTCTGCAGCGTAAGGACTGAAAGGGCCTCGGTCAGCTTAATACCCGAATTAAGCAGTGTGGCCATCTGCTTGGTAAAATCTATCATCTGGCTCTTTCTGCCCTTTTTGAAAATCGAAAATAGTGTCCCCCTGCCGGAATCCCGGCCGCCCACCTCCGTAATCGATGTCGGGTGAACGCCCCTCACCCTCAATTGTTTCCGGGCCGAGTAAGCACTTTCAGCGGTAACAGTTCCTTTGTTTTTCTTACCGCCTGCTGCTATTGCTGTATAATGATATCTTGGCATTTTTCGTATCTCGTATTTCGCATCTCGCATTTCGTATTTCGTATCTTGTTCGAGATACGCTTCACGATTCACGAGATACGTTTTACATAATGTCGGCCTGCGTAACCCTTAATACTTCAGGGATTGTTGTTGTTCCTGCGAGTACCTTTCTGGCGCCGTCCATTCGCAGTGTCTGCAGTCCTGCATTAAGAGCCGCCTTCTTTATAACGCCGGCGCTCTGCCTCTTGTATATCAGGTCCTGAATTTCCTCGTTAATCAGCATCAGCTCATAAACGCCGGTTCGCCCCCGATAGCCGGTCTGAAAACACCTGTCACATCCGGCTCCGATAAAGAATTTTCCGCCCTGATGGTCTGAAGAGGACAGTACCGCCTCGGGAGCGGCCAATCCGAGCTCGCTCAGCTCGTGAGGCGTAGGTTCATATTTCTGCTGACAGTCCGGGCAAACCTTTCGAACCAGCCGCTGTGCCATTATCGCAATCAGAGATGAGCTTGCCAGATACGGCTCAACACCCAAGTCCAAAAGCCGGCTGACAGCTCCTGCAGCATCGTTGGTGTGCAGTGTACTGAAAACCAAATGCCCCGTCAGCGATGACTGTATCGCCATACGAGCCGTCTCAATATCGCGAACCTCACCAACCATTATTACATCGGGGTCCTGACGAAGAACGTGCCGAAGTGACGTGGCAAAAGTCATCCCTTTCTTGCTGGCGACCTGCATCTGGCTTATGCCTTCGAGCTGATACTCGATAGGGTCTTCTATGGTCATAATGTTTTTTTCAGCCGAATTAAGCCGGTTAAGACAGGCATAAAGAGTAGTGCTTTTTCCGCTTCCGGTCGGGCCGGTAACGAAAATAACGCCGTGCGTACGGCCGAGCAGAGAATCAAACTTTTTTAAGTCGTTCTCCCACAGGCCCAGCTCGTTGAGCCCAAAAAGAGCGGTGCTTTTATCCAGTAGTCTCAGGACACTTCGTTCTCCGAAGCTTGTCGGCACCGTGCTGACGCGCAAATCCACTTCTCGCTGTCCCAGCCGAACACTGCATCGGCCGTCCTGAGGCATCCGCCGCTCGGCAATATCCATACCCGCCATAACCTTGATACGCGAGATAATCAACGGCAAAACGTTCCTGTTCAAACTCAGCGTGTCGTACAATATCCCGTCGATGCGATAGCGAATCTGAATCTTTGCTTCATACGGATGAACGTGAATATCGCTGGCCCGCAACTGCAGCGCCCGAAAAAGAATGTCATTAACCAGCCGAATCACCGGCGGACGATTGACAACATCAAGCAGGTCGTCCGAACTTGAAACTTCATCGACAAGCTGGTCGAGATTTTGCGAATCGAGCTCTTCAGCCACCTCTTCGATAACGGTTGTCCTCTGCTCATAGGCAATATCTATTACAGCGGTAATGGCTGTGCGTGTCGCTATCGCCGCCTTTACCGGCACCCCAATCATCTTGGAAACGTTGTCCAGAACATCCACGTCCAGAGGTTTGGATAAAACCACAGTAAGCTCACTGTTCTGAGAGTTTTCATCTGTTATCCCGATAAGATAATGGTGCTGAGCATAGGTCGCCGGAACTGCTTCTACGAACTCGGCAGGGACGTCCTTGGCCTGTATATCAACAAGAAATTCCTGACCGAGCGCTGCGGCAAAGAGCTTGAGAACATCCTCTTCGGTAAAGTACGGACAGCGAAGAAGCGCCTCGTCAAGCCTGTCACCGCTTGTGTCATTCTTGAAGAATTCAGCCAGTTTTTCCGCGTCAACAAAACCTGTGCGT
The DNA here is from genome assembly GCA_964467205.1 of uncultured Pirellulales bacterium. Taxonomy (GTDB): domain Bacteria; phylum Planctomycetota; class Phycisphaerae; order Sedimentisphaerales; family Anaerobacaceae; genus CAYXPG01. The sequence continues at coordinate 14,108 of CAYXPG010000024.1, forward strand.
TTAGCAGTTTGTATCAATAAATCTTTCATTTAACTTGCTGATATTTAATCCGCCGAAGGCGGCTGGCTTTTAATCTATTAACCACTATTCTCTTAATACTATCGAATAGCTATTTTATTTCAAGGATTTTCAGCGGATCCATCGGCTTGGGCTTTATCCCCGGCCAATCCTCATATTGCTGCATCTCAGTTTCGTATTTCTCAAATGTAGCTCGGTTCTTTGCTGAGACCATTTCTATGTCTGATACCCCTGTCACCTCTTCACCGGGCCTTATGATGGTGGCTCTCACAAAGACATAGAGCCTACTTTGGTCATCCTGGTTGGATGTGGTTCTAAATAGTCCTCCGACGATGGGGATATCGCCCAGTAGGGGAACTTTTGTTCCGCCTTTGCTCTGCCTGATTCTCTCCAAACCACCAAGTATTATGGTGGCGCCGTCAGGAACAGTCACATTGGTGGTAACATCACTGGTCAGAAGGTCAGGGGGTGTTGGATATGATGCGGTTTCCTCTTTCTCATCAACTACCGTGGTTATCTTGGTGACATCTCTGAGCCGAAAATCACTCCGTGTTAACGTGATTGTGAGTCCAAGCTGGTCGCCTTTACTTATATGAGGTGTAATTGTAAGCGTAATGCCCGCGTTGTAACTTTTAAAAGTCACATCCTGACTTGCGGTGGAAGCTGCAACCCCCGTGCCTGGAATAATAATGGTTCGTATTTCCGCAACACTTGTTTGCTCCTCTGATTTGATAGTCCCTTCCTCATTATCATTAACGAGCAGCTTTGGTCTTGCAAGTATCCTTCCGTATCCTTTTTCCTGCAACGCTGTTAACAAAATATCAACATCTTTAGACTTGTAAAAGGCAGTCACTGATTTCCCTCCGATCGCACCAGTTGTTGACGAAAGAGACAGGATAGGCAACCCTGAGAACACTTCCGCATCCAAGTCCAAGTCGAACTTCTCATTTTTGGTGATTTCGACTAATGTAACATCAAGCAGGACCTGTGGGCGATATTGGTCGAGCTGTTTAATCAGAGAGCTTATCCACTGCTGGTTCCTTTTGCTCGCATAAACGATAAGCGAATATGTCACCGGGTCGGGGATAATTACTATATCCTCTTCCATTCTCCTCTTTTGTGTTTGTGTTTCGACGATTTTGCCGGCTTTGTCTTCCTTGGTGGTGGTTTCCAGAATAAGCTGGTTCAGCACATCGGCGAGTTCTTCAGGGTTCTGGTTTTCCAGCGGGTAAATGACGTAGGGAATAGAGGCCTCTTCAGGCTCAACGTCCACATAGCCGATAATCACAGCTATCCGGGCGTGCTGCTCAGCCGTTGCATTAACCAAAAGCGAATTCGTCGATTCAATTAATACTACCTGAGGCTCTTCCGTAA